>NZ_JBEOYB010000019.1:0-109970 GCF_040296845.1 Streptomyces sp. NPDC001985 | reverse complement strand
GGGGAGCTTGTGTAATGACCCTGTGCCACAGGACCCCCGCATCCCGCGGGCCACGGTCGGGGGCCGGCCCCCGAACCCCCGCTCCTCAAACGCCGGAGGGGCTGGGTTTGCTCAGGTCGCCGGAGGGGCCGAGGCCGCCAGCAAGGCTGGAGCTGCCCGGGTCACCGGAGAAGCCGAGGCCGCCAGCAAGGCTGGAGCTGCCCGGGTCGCCGGAGAAGCCGAGGGGTGCGGCACACGCGCCCGGAGGGGCTGGGGTGGTGTGCCTCGGGGCGCCGGAGGGGCTGGATCTTGTGCCTCGGGTCGCCTGGAAGGGCTGGGTTTCGTGCCTCGGCGCCGGGCGGAGGCGGTGGTGTGCGCGGGGCCCCGGTGAGGGCAGGCGGCGGCAGGGCTACTCCGCAGGGGCGTGGGCCGGTTTCCTGGGGGCGGGGGGCGCGGGGCGCCCCACCCGGTTCAGGTCGATGTCCCGGGTCTCGCGCATCGCGAGATAGACGACCAGCGAAACCGCCGCACACCCAGCCACATACCAATAGAACCCCGACTCCACCCCGGAATCCTTGAACCACAGCGCCACATACTCCGCCGTCCCCCCGAACAGCGCGTTGGCGATGGCGTACGGCAGCGCCACCCCCAGTGCCCGCACCCCGGTCGGGAACAGCTCCGCCTTCACACAGGCGTTGATCGACGTGTAGCCCGTCACCACCACCAGCGCCAGCAGCGCCAGCCCCAGCGCCGGCCAGAAGGAGTCCGCGTGCTTCAGCATGGTCATGATCGGCACGGTGAGGAAGGTGGAGCCCAGCGCGAAGGTGATCAGCAGCGGGCGCCGGCCGATCCGGTCGGAGAGCGCCCCGGCGAGCGGCTGGAGGCAGGCGAAGACGATCAGGGCGCAGAACGACACCAGGGTCGCGGTCTGCTTCTCCATCCCGGCGGAGTTGGAGAGGTACTTGGTGAGATAGGTCGTGTACGTGTAGTACGCGACGGTGCCGCCCATGGTCAGCGCGATGACGAGGAACGCCTCCCGCTTGTGGACCAGCAGCGCCCTGACGGTGCCGCGCTCGGCGGCCGGGGTGTCGTCGCCGGACTCCTCGTACACCTCCGTCTCCAGCATGTTGCGGCGCAGATAGAAGACGACGGCCGCGCCGAGCGCGCCGATGATGAACGGGATGCGCCAGCCCCAGCTGTGCAGCGCCTCGTCGGACATGGTGCGCTGGAGGACGATCAGCAGCCCCAGGCCGAGGATCTGGCCCACCGTCATGGAGACGTACTGGAAGCTGGAGGCGAGCCCCCGGTGGCGGGGGGCGGAGGCCTCGGTGAGATAGGTGGCGCTGGCGGCGTACTCCCCGCCGACGGAGAGACCCTGGAGGAGCCGGGCGACCAGGAGGACGGCGGCGCCGCCGTACCCCGCGACGGCGTAGGTGGGCGCGATGGCGATGAGCAGCGCGGAGGCCGACATCAGGGTGACGGTGAGGGTCAGCGCGGCCTTGCGGCCCTTGCGGTCGCCGACCCGGCCGAGCAGCCAGCCGCCGACCGGGCGCATGAAGAAGCCGACGGCGAAGATACCGGCGGTGTTCATCAGCTTGGCGGTGTCGTTCCCCTCGGGGAAGAACGCTCCGGCGAAGTAGGTGGCGAAGCTCGCGTAGACGAACCAGTCGAACCACTCGACCATGTTGCCCGCCGAGCCGATCCAGATCTTCTTCCAGTGCTCTCGTCCCATGGGGGGAAACCGTGCCGGGCGGCGCGGGGGGCCGACAAGGGGAGGCGGGGCAACGATCGGGAGTACTTGCGTGCGTTGCGTTCCCGGCGGGGTGCCGGGCTCGGTGCGCGGGGAGCGCGCTCCGGAGCGAGCGCGGCCCGAGTGCTTCAGCGCGCCGGGGCGAAGAGGGTTTCGGCGAGGAATTCGCCCACGTGCGCGAGGACTTGCGGCCGTCCGGTCCCGGGGAGGCCGACCGCGACATGGACGCTGAAGCCGTCGAGCAGCGCCCGCAGCCGGGTGGCGTAGCGGTCCGGGTCGACGGCCCGGAAGTCGCCCCGGGAGCTGCCCTCGGCGAGCAGGGCGACGAGGTCCCGGTGCCAGGCGCCCTCGATGGCCGCCTGGCGGGCGCGGGCGTCCTCCCCCGCGTTCTGGGAGCGGTTCCAGACCTCGAGCCACAGCGCCCAGTGGGGGTCGCCCGGTCCTTCGGGGAGGTAGAGCCCGACATAGCCGGTGAGCCGCTCGGCGGTGGGCGCGGGCCCGGAGAGCAGGGCGGCGCGCTCGGCGCCGAGGCGGCCCTCGCTCCACTCCAGGGTGCGCAGCAGGAGTTCGTCCTTGGTGCGGAAGTAGTAGAGGAGGTGTCCGCTGCTCATGCCGACCTCGCGGCCGAGCCCCGCCATGGTGAGCCGGTCGAGTCCATGGGCCGCGATGGTGGCCATGGCGGCGGCGAGCACGGACTCACGGGGCGGGGCGACATTGCGCCGTCGGGCGGGCGGGGTCATTCGGGTGCCTCCACGCGGGGAGCCGCGGTCGTCCGGGGGTGTGACGGCGGGCCGGGGCGGGCGGGCGTCCGGTGGTCACGGACGGCGCACGGCGGCACGGCCGTCCGCGCGCCGCCGTCCATGCGCTGTCATCCGTACGTTGTACCTGATCCGCCGGGAGACTCAAGGGGCGGGCCGGTCTCCCGGGGTACCCGGGGCTGCTGTTGTGTGATGCAGTGGATGCCGCCGCCGCCCGCGAAGACGGTCCGGGCGTCGACCAGGACCACTTCGCGGTCCGGGTGGAGCCGGCGGAAGATCTCCGCCGCGTGCTCGTCGCGCGGGTCGTCGAAGGCGCAGAGGACGACCGCGCCGTTGCAGAGGTAGTGGTTGATGTACGAGTAGTCGGCCCAGCCGCCGCTCTCGTCGCGCAGGGCGGTCGGGGCGGGGACCTCGATCACCTCGATCGGGCGGCCCCGGGCGTCGGTGCTGCTCCGGAGGAGGCCGACGTTCTCCCGGCAGAGGTCGTGGTCGGGGTGGGCGGGGTCCGGCTGGGTGTGGGCGACGATCGTGCCGGGGCGGGCGAAGGCGGCGACGATGTCGACATGGCCGAGGGTGCCGTAGCCGTGCGGCGGGTAGTCCGCCGTCAGACCGCGCCGGAGCCAGATCGCCTTGGTGGTGCCGAGCCGGGCGTGGATCTCGGCCTCGACCTGCTCCCTGGTCCAGCCCGGGTTGCGCTCGGGGCCGAGCTGGACGGTCTCGGTCAGCAGCACCGTGCCCTCGCCGTCGACATGGATGCCGCCGCCCTCGTTGGTGAGGGGTGAGCTGTGCACGGGGACACCGGCCAGGGCGGCGACATGGCGGGCGAGTGAGGCGTCGTGCTCCCAGCTCGCCCACTCCTGGGCTCCCCAGCCGTTGAAGACCCAGTCCACGGCGGCCAGCCGGGTGCCGTCGGTGACGAAGGTGGGGCCGGTGTCCCGCATCCAGGCGTCGTCCAGCTCGCGCTCCACGATCTCGGTCCCCGGGCCGAGGAGGGCGCGCGCCTCCGCCGTCCCGCCGGGGCCGACGACCATCGTCACCGGTTCGAAGCGCCCCACCACACGGGCGACCTCCGCCCAGGCGCGGCGGGCGGCGGCGAGGTCGTCGCCGGTGAAGGTGGGGTTGGCGACCGGCCAGGCCATCCAGGTGCGCTCGTGCGGGGCCCATTCGGGCGGCATGCGGAACATCGTCCGTCCTAGAGGAGCTAGAGGAGCCAGAGGCGCCAGAGATAAGAGAGATAAGAGAGATAAGAGAGGTACTAGAGGAAGTAGAGGCGGTTGAGGGAGACCGACTCGGCGGGCGAGGAGCGGACCGGGGCGCCGTCGAGGGTGACCGCCCCGGTGCGGGCGTCGACGGCCACCTCGCCGATCCGGGAGTTCAGCAGCAGATCGGCGGGGCCTTTCCCCCGGGTGTTCCGGACGGCGACCCGCCGCCGGCGGGTCGGCATCCGGTCCCCGCCGAGGTCGGCGGCGGCCCGGGCGACAAAGGCGACGGACAGCTCGGCAGGGGCCGCTCCATGGGCGCCGAACTGGGGGCCGAGGAGCAGGGGTTCGCAGGTGTCCGTGGCCGCGTTGGGGTCACCGGTCACTCCGTACGCGGGGAAGCCGGACTTCAGTACGAGCTGGGGTTTGGCCCCGAAGAACTCCGGGCGCCACAGCACGATGTCGGCCATCTTCCCCCTCTCCACGGAGCCGATCTCATGGGCGAGGCCGTGGGCGATGGCGGGGTTGATGGTGAGCTTGGCCAGATAGCGCAGCACCCGGCCGTTGTCGTCGTGGGCGCCGTCGCCCTCCGCGGGGCCGAGTTCGGCCTTCATCTTCCCGGCCATGGCGAAGGTGCGGCGGACGGTCTCGCCCGCGCGGCCCATGCCCTGGGCGTCGGAGGAGGTGATGCCGATCGCGCCGAGGTCGTGCAGCACGTCCTCGGCGCCCATCGTCCCGGCGCGGATGCGGTCCCGGGCCATGGCGGCGTCCCCGGGCAGATCGGTCTTGAGGTCGTGTACGGAGACGATCATGCCGTAGTGCTCGGCGACGGCGTCCCGGCCGAAGGGGAGGGTCGGGTTGGTGGACGAGCCGATGACGTTCGGCACGCCCGCCATTCTCAGGACGTTGGGGACATGGCCGCCACCGCACCCCTCGATGTGGAAGGCGTGGATGGTCCGGCCGTCCAGGACGCGGAGGGTGTCCTCGACGGAGAGGCACTCGTTGAGTCCGTCGCTGTGCAGCGCGACCTGGACATCGTGCTCCTCGGCGACGCGCAGGGCGGTGTCCAGGGCACGGGTGTGGGCGCCCATGTCCTCGTGGACCTTGAATCCGCTGGCGCCGCCCTCGGCGAGGGCCTCGGTCAGCGGGGCCGGGTCGGACGAGGAGCCCCGGGCGAGGAAGCCGATGTTGACGGGCCAGGCGTCGAAGGCGGCGAAGGCGTGCCGCAGGGCCCAGGGGGAGTTGACCCCGACACCCCAGACGGGGCCGAACTCCTGGCCGATGACGGTGGTGACCCCGGAGGCGAGGGAGGCCTCCATGATGCGCGGCGAGAGCAGATGGACATGGGTGTCGACGGCGCCGGCGGTGGCGATCAGGCCCTCGCCGGAGACGATGGCCGTGCCGGTGCCGGTGACGACATCGACCCCGTCGAGGGTGTCGGGGTTGCCGGCGCGGCCGATGCCCGCGATCCGGCCCTCGCGGATGCCGATGGAGACCTTGCGGATGCCCTGGACGGCGTCGATGAGCAGGACGTTGCTGATGACGAGGTCGCAGGTGTCACGGACGGCGGCGGCCTTGAGGTGGAGTCCGTCGCGGGCGGTCTTGCCGAAGCCGGCGAGGAACTCGTCGCCGGGTTTCTGCGCGTCGGACTCGACGCGCACCACGAGCCCGGTGTCGCCGAGCACGACCCGGTCACCGGCGCGGGGGCCGTGGACGGCGGCGTACTCGGCGGGGTCGATTCCGGTCATGGGCTCCGCTCCTTCTTCCGGGGCTGTCCGGGGCGCCCGGGCCGGGCGGGCCGGGCGGGCCGGGCGGGCCGGGCGGGCCGGGCGGTGGCGGCCCTGCGGGCGGCGGTTCCCGCGCGCGGCGAGAGCAGCCCGGTCACCGCGGTCACGGCGGCCACCGCGAGGACGACCGTCAGCAGGGAGTACGAGGGCAGTTGGGGGGCCGGGGAGGTCTGGCCGGGCGGCTCGGGCCGGGCGACCACCGCGATCACCGGAATGACCGCGATCACCGCTCGGCGCCCAGATACCCGCAGGCGGCGGCCCTGCGCAGGGCCTCCTCCCTGGCTCCCGGGGCGTCCAGCTCCCCGTCGACCAGCCCTGCGAAGCCGATGGCGATCCGGGCGCCGCCGATGGGGAGGAGACCCACCTCGGACTCGGCTCCGGGGTCGAAGCGGACGGTGGAGCCGGCCGGGACGCACAGCCGCATGCCGTAGGCGGCGGACCGGTCGAAGTCCAGCCGGGGGTTGGCCTCGAAGAAGTGGAAGTGGGAGGTGACGCTCACCGGTACGGGCGCGGTGTTCCGCACCGTCAGCCGCAGCTCCGGCTCCGGCCCGGGCAGCGCGGGCCCGGGGAGCACCGCGCCGGGGGCGGCGGCGCCCAGACCGCCGCCGCCGATCGGGTCGGCAACCACCGCGAGCCGGGAGCCGTCGTCGAAGACCGCCTCGACATGGACCTCGGTCACCACATCGGCGACCCCGGGCAGCACGTCATCGGGCCCGAGGACGGAACGGGCCGCCTCGATCGCCTCGGCCAGCCGCCGCCCGTCGCGCGCGGCCTCGCAGACGGTGTCCGCGATCAGCGCGGTCGCCTCGGGCACATTGAGCCGCAGCCCCCGCGCTCTGCGGGCCCGCGCCAGCTCGGCGGCGCTGAAGAGCAGCAGCCGGTCCCGCTCGGTCGGGGTGAGTCGCACAGCGTGACCTCCTTCTTGGAACGGCACTCTAATCATGAGGCCCGAAAAGTGGAAGGCCACAGCTTGATTCATTGAACCCGGCTCGAATATCCAACGGCCGGGGGCTCAGTCGACTGCTCCGTCCAGATCCTTGGCACAGGCCGAGACCGCCGCGCGGAACGGACGCGCCGAGGGGTCGTCGTCCCGTTTCCGCTCGGGGTCCTCCCCCCGTGACGCGCCCATGCCCCCGTCCTCACCGAAACGGGAGGACAGGGGCATGGACAGCGGGGCGGAATCGGTCAGCCCAGGTCGTGCATCCAGCCGTGCTCGTCCGGGGTGACGCCGCGCTGGATGTCCAGCAGGGCCTGGCGGAGCCGGAGCGTCAGCTCGCCCGGGCGGCCGTCGCCCTGGGTCCACTCGGCGTTCGCCGACTTCACCGAGCCGACGGGGGTGATCACCGCGGCCGTGCCGCAGGCGAAGACCTCGGTCAGGGTGCCGTTCTCGGTGTCGCGCCGCCAGTCCTCGGTGGAGATCCTGCCCTCCTCCGACTCGTACCCCAGGTCCTCGGCGAGCTTGAGCAGCGAGTCCCGGGTGATGCCGGCGAGCAGGGAGCCGGTCAGCTCGGGGGTGACGATGCGGTTCCCGTACACGAAGTACAGATTCATCCCGCCCATCTCCTCGACCCACCGGTGCTCCAGGGCGTCCAGCCAGACGACCTGGTCGCAGCCCTTCTGGGCGGCTTCGGCCTGGGCGAGCAGGGAGGCGGCGTAGTTGCCGCCGGTCTTGGCGAAGCCCATGCCGCCGGGGACCGCGCGGACATAGTTCTCGGAGAGCCAGACGGAGACCGGCTGGACGCCGCCGGGGAAGTACGCGGCGGCGGGGCAGGCGATCACGATGAAGAGGTACTCGTTGGCCGGCCGGACCCCGAGGCCGACCTCGGTGGCGATCATGAACGGGCGCAGATAGAGGGAGGCCTCGCCGCCGTGCGCGGGGACCCATGCCTTGTCCTGGCGGACCAGCGCGTCACACGCCTCGATGAACAGCTCGGTGGGCAGTTCGGGCATGGCGAGCCGGCGGGCGGAGCGCTGGAAGCGCTCGGCGTTGGCGTCCGGGCGGAAGGTGGCGACGGAGCCGTCGGGGCGGCGGTAGGCCTTGAGTCCCTCGAAGATCTCCTGCGCGTAGTGCAGCGTCATGTTCGCGGGGTCGAGCGAGAGCGGCGCGTACGGGGTGAGCTGGGCGTCGTGCCAGCCGACACCCTCCGACCACTTGATGGTCACCATGTGGTCGGTGAAGTGGCGGCCGAACCCGGGGTCGGCCATGATCGCCTCTCGCTCCGCGTCGGAGAGCGGGTGCGACGAGGGCTTCAGCTCGATCGTGGGCGTCGTCATGAGTGCAAATGTCCTTCACCGTTGATTGTGACGGACCGCGCTCACGCCGCTACTGATGCTAGGACGTCCGAGCATTCCCGTATGCCACGGCCCGGTTCGATTATCGCTCGAAGGTACCGGTGCGAGAAAGCAGGGTGGAACGGGTGAAAGCGGTCCCGGTCAGATGATGCACCCGGGGCCGCACAGGAGGAAGCCGCCGGGTGCGTGTGCGACCCGGCGGCTTCCGTGGAAGCGTCGGGTCAGCCGGCTACTCGTACGGCGAGCGCGTCGCCGATCTCCTCCGTGGTACGGAAGGTGCCATCGCGCTCCGCGAGGTCGGCGGAGACGGCCTGCTCGATGCGCGCGGCCTCGGGCTCGAAGCCGAGGTGACGCAGGAGGAGGGCGACGGAGAGAACGGTGGCCGTCGGGTCCGCCTTGCCCGTGCCCGCGATGTCGGGGGCCGAGCCGTGCACGGGCTCGAACATCGACGGGAAGGCGCCCGAGGGGTTGATGTTGCCGGAGGCGGCGAGGCCGATCCCGCCGGTGACGGCGGCGGCCAGGTCGGTGAGGATGTCACCGAAGAGGTTGTCCGTGACGATGACGTCGAAGCGCTCCGGCTGGGTGACGAAGAAGATCGTCGCCGCGTCGACGTGCAGATAGTCGGTGGTGACCTCGGGGTACTCCTGGCCGACCCGGTCGAAGATGTTCTTCCACAGATGGCCCGCGTAGACGAGGACGTTGTTCTTGTGGACCAGCGTCAGCTTCTTGCGGGGGCGGGAGTTGGCCCGCTCGTACGCGTCACGGACGACGCGCTCCACTCCGTACGCCGTGTTCAGGCTGACCTCGGTGGCCACCTCGGCGGGCGTGCCGGTGCGCAGCGAGCCGCCGTTGCCGGTGTAGGGGCCCTCGGTGCCCTCGCGGACGACGACGAAGTCGATCTCGGGGCGGCCGGCCAGCGGGGTCGCGGTGTTCGGGAAGAGCTTCGACGGGCGCAGGTTGACGTAGTGGTCGAAGGCGAAGCGCAGCTTGAGCAGCAGCCCGCGCTCCAGCACCCCGGAGGGGACGGAGGGGTCGCCGATGGCGCCGAGGAGGAGGGCGTCATGACCCTTGAGGGCCTCCAGCTCCGCGTCGGGGAGGGTCTCACCCGTGCGGTGCCAGCGCTGGGCGCCGAGGTCGTACTCCTTGGTCTCCAGCTTCACATCCTGCGGGAGGACCGAGGAGAGGACTTTCAGGCCCTGGGCCACGACCTCCCGGCCGATGCCGTCACCGGGGATCACTGCGATGTTGAGGCTGCGAGACATGTCGGGCACCCTACTCTTCGTCCCATCCCATGACATCGCGCGTCCAGAATATGGACGCGCCCGGTTACCGGACCCACGGCCGGCGCTCAGCGCGCCCGGGCGCCGGGCGCCGCGGCCCGCCGGTCAGTGCCCGGCGGAGCCTCCGTTGTCGCGGCGGTCCAGGGCGCGCTGGAGCGCCGCCGCGGCGTTCTTCCGGTCGGACTCGGACAGATGGCGGGCGGCGTGGCGGACACGGCGGACGGTCGCTGCGGGCATGGTGATCGACTCCTCGGAGATCGCGGGGATTTCGAAGGCGCCGGGCGGGGCGGGGAGCGGGCCACAGGGGTTGCCTGCGCGGGCACCGGCTCACAGCCGCCATTCGCTGGATCGAGCGATTCGTTCGGCTGCCACCACGCTAAGGCAGCGGCCTCTCACTGTCTCCACAAATAGTCGGACTTCCTAGTATCTGAGACGGAGATCATGGAACCCGCAGGTCACAGAGGTACGTCCAGGGGCCGTCCAGGGCGCTTCCTGGGACCAGGCCGGATCAGGGAGCGGGCCCCCAGGGCGTGCGAGCCCGGCACGATCCACAGGACGCCTCAGGTCCGGGGCGCCCGTGGCTCCCGGCCGGCACGCGCATGCGCCCGCACCCCCTGCACATCGAAGAGAACGAGGAGTTCCGCCGCCCGGCCGTCCGCGCTGCCCATCCAGTGCGGTACGGAGGTGTCGAACTCGACGGCGCTGTCCGCCCGTACGGTCAGATCCCGCTCCCCGACCACCAGCCGCAGGGTGCCGCTGAGGACATACAGCCACTCATGGCCCTCATGGGTCCGCAGGGTCGGCTCCAGCGGTTCCGCCCGCGCCGGAATGATCATCTTGAACGCCTGGGTGCCGCCCGGGCGCCGGGACAGCGGAACGAGCGTCACGCCGAACCGGCTGATCGGCCTCAGATGAATCCGGGGGTCGCCGGCCCGGGGGGCGCCCACGAGATCGTCCAGCGGGATGTCGTAGGCGCCGGAGAGCCGCAGCAGCAGTTCCAGGGTGGCCCGGCGCAGACCGCCCTCCAGCCGGGACAGGGTGCTCTCCGAGACCCCGGTGGCCGCGGAGAGCTCCCCGAGGGTGAGGCCGCGCGAGAGCCGCAGCGCGCGCAGCCTCGGCCCGACCGCGTTCAGTACGTCTTCCCTTGCGGAATGGTCCATGGGGCCAGCTTGCCGAAACAGCAAGGATCGGTGCGACACCGGGGCACCGCCGCCGAGACTGGCCGCCCGGAACCCACCCGGGAGTCCGAAGGCGAGGAAGGGACCTCATGGAGCACTCCGAAGCGGCACGTTACTGGGACCAGGTGTACGCGGAACGGCCCGCGCCGACCGATCCCCGGCCGAACGACCGGCTGGTCGAGACGGTCGGCGCACTGCCCCCGGGGGACGCGCTGGACCTCGGCTGCGGGGGCGGCGGCGACGCGCTCTGGCTCGCGGGCCGGGGCTGGCGGGTCACCGCCCTGGACATCTCGGCCGTGGCGACCACCCGCCTCGCCGGGCTGGCCCGGGCACGCGGCCTCGACGATCTGATCACCGCCGAACAGCACGACATGCGCGCCTCACTGCCCGCGGCGCCCCGCGATCTGGTCACCGCCCACTACTTCCACACCCCGTACGCACAGGACCGGACGGCCATCCTCCGCTCCGCCGCGGAGCTGTTGCGCCCGGACGGACGGCTCCTGGTCGTCGACCACGGATCAACCGCGCCGTGGTCGTGGAACCAGGACCCGGAGGCGCGCTATCCCTCTCCCCACGAGGTGGCCGCCCTGATGGACCTCTCCCCCGCGCGGTGGACGGTCGAGCGCGCGGACGCGGCGCGCCGGATCGCGGCCGGCCCCGACGGCAGCACCGCCGAGGTCGTCGACCACATCCTGCTCATCCGCCGGACCGGGTGACACCCGGGCGGGCCGCCGGTCCGGTCAGGGGTGGGCGGGGCGCTCCCAGACCAGGAGATAGCGCCAGAGCACCAGCCGCCGGTAGCGGCAGCCGGGCAGCGCGGCGGACGCCTCCGCGCGCACCCGGGACCAGCTCATCTCCGCGTCGCGCACGGGCATCCCCGCCGGGCCCCCGTCACCGCCGTGCCGGCGGGCGTGCAGCCGGTGGGCCACCGCTCCCGCCCCGCTGGTGAGCCAGTCGCCCGGTGTCCGGTCCCGGCCCAGACCGAGGACGGCGAGCCGGCCGCCGGGGGCGAGCAGCTCCGACAGTCTGGTGAGGGCGGCGGTGAAGGGGACATGGTGGAGCACGGCGACCGCGCTGATGAAGTCATAGCCCGCCGAGGGGAGGCCGGAGCCCGCCGGGTCGAGGAAGTCCGCCTCCCGGAAGGTGAGTCCGGGCACCCCCGCGCCGCGCTCGCGGGCGAGACGGATCATCTCGGGCGAGCGGTCGATCCCGGTGACCGCCCCGGCCCGCCGGGTCAGCCGGTGCGCCAGTAATCCGTCGCCGCAGCCGATGTCGAGGGCGGTACGGGCACCCGGCGGCACGGCGGCCAGGAGTCGCGGGTGATAGTGGACGTTGTGGTTCCAGTAGTCGGTCATCGGATCACCGTAGACAGCGGGGTCCCCGTAGCCGGCCATCGGGTCACCGTGGACAGTGGGGCGGCGCCGTCGCGAGCCATCGGCGCCCGCCCCGGGCCCTGCCCCCCGGCGCCCAACCACCCGGCGCCCAACCACCCGACCGCCCGGCCGCCGCCCCCGCCCCCGCGCCCGGGTACCCGACCGCCCGGCCGCCCGCCCCCGCGCCCGGGTCCCCGGCCGCCCGGTGTCCGATCCGGTCGCTCACACATACTCAGGAACGGTTGAGTATCCGGCCCGTGGTGGGGATTCGGCCACCGGACGAGAGTGAGCGCCATGAACGGCCTCTACGCTCTCAAGCCCTGGTACGCGGCCCGGCTCTCCGGAGTCCGGGGCGCGCTCGTCCGGCGGCAGGTGTCGCCCGACACCCTCACGGTCGCGGGTGTGGTGTGCGCGGCCGGTGCCGCCGCTGCGCTCGCCTGGCTGCCGGCGCCCCTCGCCGCCGCGCCGGTCGCGGTGCTGCTCGCCGCGCGGCTCGCCTTCGCCAATCTCGACGGCGCGCTCGCCCGGGACACCGGCCGCGCCACCCGGCGCGGCTCGGTGCTCAATGAACTCGGCGACCGGGCGGCCGATCTGCTGGCCCTGGCCGGATTCCTCAGCCTCGCGCCGCTGTGGCTGGTGGCCGTCGCCGGACTCGCCGCGACGCTGCCCTCCTGGGTGTCGCTGGCGGGCGCGGCGGCCGGCGGTCCCCGGCTCAACGGCGGCCCCGTGGGCAAGACCGAGCGCTGTCTGCTGGTGGTCGTGGCCGCGGCCACCGGCTGGGCGGTCCCCGTGCTGGCCGTCATCGCCGCCGGGTCCGCGCTCACCGCGCTG
Source organism: Streptomyces sp. NPDC001985 (assembly GCF_040296845.1). Lineage (NCBI taxonomy): Bacteria > Bacillati > Actinomycetota > Actinomycetes > Kitasatosporales > Streptomycetaceae > Streptomyces > Streptomyces sp. NPDC001985. The sequence goes on along the minus strand of NZ_JBEOYB010000019.1, from coordinate 97,543 downwards.
CTCCGGCTGGGACGGCTCCGGAAGGAGCTCGCGCGATGAGCGGGGTGATGGTCGCGGGCGACGCGGTGGGGCGGGCCCTGCCGCTGGTGGCCGGGGCGCTGGGGGCGGGCGGGATCGCGGTCGCCGCACTGCCCGCGCGGATACGGGCGCGGGCCGAGCTGCGCCGTCGCTGGCGCACCTGGGCGCTGGCCGCCCCGGTCTTCCTGGGGGCGCTGTTCCTCGGCGGGGGCGGGGCGTTCGCCCTGGCCGCCGGGCTCGGGGTGATCGCGGTGGGCGAGTACGTCCGGATGGCGGGGCTGCGCACCGCCGATCACGCGGTGCTCGTGGTGGCGTCGGTGCTGCTGCCGGGGCTCGCCTGGCTCGCGCCACAGGCCCTGGATTCGCGGACGGCGGGCCTGCTGCTGCTCGCCGCCGCGCTGCCGCCGCTGCTGTCGGGGGACACCGGCGCGGGCTTCACCCGGGCCGCCCGCTCGGTCTTCGCCCTGCTGTGGATTCCGGTCGCGCTGACGGGTCTGGTGACGCTCGGGGAGACGGCGGTCGCGGTGGGGCTCGCGGTGGCGCTCGGCGATGTGGGCGCGTGGTGCGGGGGTACGGCCCTGGGCCGGCGCGGCCCGCTCGCCCGGCCGCTCTCCCCGCTCTCCCCCAACAAGACCTGGGCGGGTGTGGTGGGGGCCGCCGCGGCGACGGCCCTGGTGCTGGTCGCGGTCGGTGCCTTCGGCTGGCTGCTGTGGGCGGCGGTGCTGGCGGGGGGCGTGCTCGGGGATCTGCTGGAGTCGATGGTGAAGCGCGAGTCGGGTGTGAAGGACGCCGGGACCTGGCTGCCGGGGTTCGGCGGCCTCCTGGACCGGATCGACTCCCTGCTGCCGGCGCTGCTGCTGACGATGGTGGTGACGGTCCGATGACCCCGGTCACCGCCGGCGGCGGCGCGCCGTCCCCCGCCGGGCGGCGGCGCCCCGAGGTCCCGGCCGGGGCCTCCGGCCCGGGTGCCGCCGGACGCGGGCGCGGTTCCCTGGGCGGGGCGCTGCTGCGGCGGGCGCTGTGGTGGCTGGTGCTCACCCTCACCGGAGGGATCGAGCGGCGCGGGCGGCTGCCGCGCGGGGGGTGCGTGGTGGTGGCCAACCACGCCTCGCACGCCGACACCGCCGCCCTCCTCGCCGCCCTCGACGCCCGCCACACCCCCGCGATCGGCGCTGCCGCCGACTACTGGTTCGCCTCGCCGTGGCGGAGCCGGATCTGCGGCAGGCTCGCGGCCGGCTTCCCGGTGCGGCGGACCGGCGGCGGGATGGACGATCTGCTGGCGATGGCGGACGGGCTGCGGGCCGGGCGGGCGGTCGTCCTCTTCCCCGAGGGCACGCGCGGCGGCGACGGCCCGGTGGGCGCCTTCCACCGGGGGGCACTGGTGCTGGCCGCCGAGGCGGGGGTTCCGGTGATCCCGGTCGGCATCGCGGGGACGGACCGGCTGCTGCCCAAGCACGGGCGGCTGCGCTCCTCGCTGGTCAGGGTGCGGATCGGCGTACCGCTGCCGCCGTCGGCCACGCCCGGGGAGGCGCGCGCGGCCGTCACGGCGCTGCACCGCAGGACGCGTGCCGAGTCGCTGCGGGACTCGGCGGCCCGGCGCCGGGTCGCCGCGTGGGCCGTCTCCCGGCTGGGGCTCCTGACCGCCTTCGTCTGGGCCTTCGCTGAGGCGCTGAGCTGGCCCCTGATGCCCGAACTGCTGCTGGGCGCGGCCTGTGTGGCGGCGCCCGGGGCCGCTCTGCGGCTCTCGGTGACCGCTCTCGCGGGCAGCCTCGCGGGCTCGCTGCTCGCGCTCCAGCTGGCGGGCGCCGGTCTCGCGCCGCCGGCGCCGCTGACGACGGACCGGATGCGGAGCGAGGTCCGGCGGCACATGTCGTCCGAGTCGGCGGACGCGGTGCGCCGGCAGCCCTGGAACGGCATCCCGTTCAAGGTGTACGCGGCCGAGGCGGGCCGGGCGGACATCCCGGCGGGCGAGTGGCTGGCGTCATCGGCCGCGGCGCGGGGCTCGCGGACCCTGACGGTGGGTCTGGGATTCGCGGCGCTGGGGCTGCTGCTGCGCCGCTGGCGGCGGTGGTACGGCGGATATCTGGTGCTGCTGGGCGGTGTCTTCGCGGTGGGCCTCGCCCTGATCGTCCGCGGCTGGCACTGACCGCCGGATTCGCGCAACCGACCGGTTGCGGATGGATCGGCCAGGTGCAACCCTGGAGTAGCACGTCACGAGAGATCCACCGAAGGAGGCGGCCACCATGACCGCGGACCGCATCGAGAAGGAGATCACCATCGCCGCGCCCGTCCAGCGGGTGTGGGCGGTCCTCACGGAGCCGGAGCACGTCGGCGCCTGGTTCGGCCAGGGCGAGCCGACACCCGTGGACCTGCGCCCCGGCGGGACGATGTTCCTGGACCACGGCGAGTACGGACAGTTCCCCACCACCATCGTGACGGTGGAGCCCCCGCACCGCTTCTCCTACCGCTGGGCGGCCGGATTCCCCGGCGAGCAGGCCACCGAGTCCAACTCCACCCTGGTCGAGTTCACCCTGACCCCCGAGGGCGACGGCACCCGGCTGCGGGTGGTGGAGACCGGCTTCGCCTCGCTCACCGTCCCCGAGGAGCGGCGGCAGAACGCCTCGTACGAGAGCCACGACGCCGGCTGGGCCGACCAGGTGGTCAACATCCGGACGTACGCGGAACGACCGGCGGCATGACGGAGGAGCCGATAGCCGCGACGGAGCGGTCCGGCGCCGACGGGACGGCGGAGGCCGCGGTCTCCGCCGTCCTGTCGGCGCTGGCCGACCCCACCCGCCGCCGGATACTGGACGCCCTCGCCGCCCGCGGCCGCGCCACCGCGACCGTGCTCGCCGGCGAGATGCCGGTGAGCCGGCAGGCCGTCGTCAAACATCTGGCCGTCCTCGCCGCCGCGGGGCTGGTCTCCGGCCGCCGGGAGGGCCGGGAGACGCTCTACACGGTCCTGCCCGCCCCGCTCGGGGTCACCGCCCGGTGGATGGAGCGGGTCGCGTCCGACTGGGACTCCCGGCTGGCGGCCGTCAAACGGCTGGCGGAGGCGGAGCGGGAACGGGACAGCCCCGCGGGAGCGCCGGGCGGCCGGGATGACCGGGGGTGACCGGACGGCCGGGGGTGACCGGGTCACCGGGTCACCGGGTCACCGGGTCACCGGGTCACCGGGTCACCGGGTCACCGGGTCACCGGGTCACCGGGTCACCGGGTCACCGGGAGCATGGAACCGCCCCCGTTCCGGCGTGGGGGCCGGAACGGGGGCGGGATCAGGGGGGCGGCCCGAGGGCTCAGCCCATGTGCGGGTAGCCGTACTCGGTCGGCGGCACCAGCGTCTCCTTGATGGCGCGGGTCAGCGTCCAGCGCATCAGGTTCTGCGGCGCGCCCGCCTTGTCGTTGGTGCCCGAGGCCCGGCCGCCGCCGAAGGGCTGCTGGCCGACGACGGCACCGGTCGACTTGTCGTTGATGTAGAAGTTGCCCGCGGCGAAGCGGAGCTTCTCCATCGTGTGCGCGGCGGCGGCGCGGTCGTTGGAGATGACCGCACCGGTCAGCGCGTAGTCCGAGACCGACTCCATCTGGTCCAGCATGGCGTCGTAGCGGTCGTCCTCGTAGACATGGACCGCGAGGATCGGACCGAAGTACTCCGCCTTGAAGACCTCGTTCTCCGGGTCGGAGCACTCGATGACGGTCGGGCGGACGAAGTAGCCGACCGAGTCGTCACAGGTGCCGCCGGCGATGATCGTGCACGCCGGGTCGGCGGCGGCACGGTCGATCGCGGCCTTGTTCTTGGCGAAGGAGCGCTCGTCGATCACGGCGCCGATGAAGTTCGACAGATCGGTGACATCACCCATGGCGATGCCGTCGACCTCGGCCGCGAACTCCTCCTTGAACCCGTCGTTCCAGATGGAGGCCGGAACGTACGCACGCGAGGAAGCGGAGCACTTCTGGCCCTGGAACTCGAAGGAGCCGCGGGTCAGCGCGGTCTTCAGCACGGCGCGGTCGGCGCTCGGGTGCGCGACCACGAAGTCCTTGCCGCCGGTCTCGCCGACGATCCGCGGGTAGGAGCGGTACTTCTCGATGTTGTTGCCGACCGTCCTCCACAGGTGCTGGAAGGTCCGGGTCGAGCCGGTGAAGTGGATACCGGCCAGGTCGCGGTGGTTCAGCGCCACCTCGGAGACGGCGATGCCGTCACCGGTCACCAGGTTGATGACGCCCTTGGGCAGGCCCGCCTCCTCCAGGAGCCGCATCAGCAGCACGGCGGAGTGGGTCTGGGTCGGGGACGGCTTCCACACCACGACATTGCCCATGAGGGCGGGGGCGGTGGGGAGGTTGCCCGCGATGGCGGTGAAGTTGAAGGGCGTGATCGCGTAGACGAAGCCCTCCAGCGGGCGGTGGTCCATGCGGTTCCACACACCCGGGGAGTTGGCCGGGGGCTGCTCGGCCAGGATGTCGCGGGCGTAGGCGACATTGAAGCGCCAGAAGTCGATCAGCTCACAGGGAGTGTCGATCTCGGCCTGCTGGGCGGTCTTGGACTGGCCCAGCATGGTGGAGGCGGCCAGCGTCTCGCGCCAGGGGCCGGAGAGCAGCTCGGCGGCGCGCAGAATGATCGCGGCGCGGTCGTCGAAGGACATGGCGCGCCAGGCGGGGGCCGCGGCCAGGGCGGCGTCGATCGCGTCCTGGGCGTCCTGCTCGGTGGCGCCGGCGAAGGTGCCGAGCACCGCGCCGTGGTTGTGCGGCTGCACGACGTCGACCCGCTCGCCGCCACCCATCCGCCGTACGCCGCCGATGGTCATCGGCAGGTCGATCGGGTTCTCGGCCAGCTCCTTGAGCCTGGCCTCCAGACGGGCGCGCTCGGGGGAGCCGGGGGCGTAGCCGTGCACCGGCTCGTTGACCGGCGCGGGAACCTTGGTCACAGCGTCCATGGGTGCCGAATCTCCTTAAGCAGTAGGTCGGTTGTGGGGGTTCAGCCGCGGCTGACCAGCGAGCGCAGGAAGAACGCCAGGTTGGCGGGGCGCTCCGCGAGGCGGCGCATGAAGTAGCCGTACCAGTCGGTGCCGTACGCGATGTAGACGCGCACGCGGTGGCCCTCGGCCGCCAGCCGGTGCTGCTCGGCCTCACGGATGCCGTACAGCATCTGGAACTCGTACTCGTCGAGCTTACGTCCGGCGCGGCGGGCCAGCTCCTGGCTGATGGAGATGATGCGCGGGTCGTGGGACCCGATCATCGGGTAGCCCTCGCCCTCCATCAGGATCTTCAGGCAGCGGATGTACGCCTTGTCGACCTCGGCCTTGTCCTGGTGGGCGACGGTCTCGGGCTCCTTGTAGGCGCCCTTGACCAGCCGGACCCGGGAGCCCGCGTCGGCGAGCGCGCGGCAGTCGTCCTCGGTGCGGAAGAGGTACGACTGGACCACGGCGCCCGTCTGGGGGAACCGCTCGCGCAGCTCGGCGTGGATCGCCAGGGTCGAGTCGACGGTGGTGTGGTCCTCCATGTCGAGGGTGACCGTGGTGCCGATCTCGGCGGCGGCCTCGACCACCGGAGTGACATTCCGCAGCGCCAGCTCGTGGCCGCCGGTGAGGGCCTGGCCGAAGGAGGAGAGCTTCACCGACATCTCGGCGCGGACCCCGAGGTCCAGCGGCTTGAGGGCCTCGATCAGCTCCAGATAGGCGTCACGGGCGCGCAGCGCCTCGGCCGGGTCGGTGATGTCCTCGCCGAGGACATCGAGCGTGATCTCCAGACCCCGGGCGGCGGTCTCCTGGACGACGGGGACCGTCTCCAGGACCGACTCACCGGCGATGAAACGGTTCACCACGGGCTTGGTGACCGGAGCGGCCGAGACAATCCGGCGCATCTGGTCGCTGCGCGAGGCGGCGAGGATCACGGGACCCAGCACGGGGACCTCCATCGAGAAGTACGGACGGCGCCGGGCACGGATCACGGGAAACGCGTCCGGAACGGCACGAAGAACCACCGTGAAATCTAAGGATCGCTCCGGCGCCCGGCCATCGACAGCTGTCACGCATCCGTGGCCGGGATCTCAGACATATGTCTGAGAGACATGCCAGAATGTCCTGATGAAGGGCGATTACCAGGATCTCGTCGATGAGATCTCCGGTCTGCTGGAGGCCCCGGCGACACTGGAGAACCGCGATTTCGGGCTGATCGCCTTCGGCGCGCACGACAGCGACGACGACAGCGCGATGGACCCGGTCAGGACCCGCTCGATCCTCACCCGGAAGTCCGCCCCCGCCGTCCGCGCCTGGTTCGAGGGGTTCGGCATCGCCCGCGCGACGGGCCCCGTCCGCATCCCCGCCGCCCCGGACGCCGGGGTGGTCCGGGGCCGGATCTGTCTCCCGGTACGGCACCGGGGCGTCGTCCTCGGCTATGTCTGGCTGCTCGACTCCACCCCCGGCCCCACCGACGACCGGCTGGCGGCGGCGATGGAGGTCGCCGAGCGGATCGGGAGCCTGCTGGCGGACGAGGAGCGGGCGGGCGCGGATCTCTCCCGGGAGCTGCGGGCGGTGCTGACGGCCCGGCGCGGCTGGCAGTACGACATGGCGGTGGCCGCGCTGCGGACCGCGCTCGGCGGGGACGAGCGGGGGGCGGACGGGCCGCACGCCGTGGTCTGTGTGACCCCGTGGCCCTCGGCCGACGCACCGCCGGCCCGCTCGCTGCCGGGTGCGGCGGCCGTCTGCACCATGCCCCTGCCCGGCCCCGGCGAGCCGGAGCCCGCCGGCCCGCCGCCCGCGCCGGGGGCGGCGGGACCGGCCGGCGGCGCCCCTCCCGGGGCGGCTCCCACCGGCCCCGGGGCATCCGGATCTCCCGGCTCCGGGGACCGTCCGGCCGGGCACACGGCCCACGCCCTGGCCGTGCTGGTGCGCCTGCGCGCCGCCGACACCCCCGCCCCCGCGCTGGCGGCGGCCGAACGCCTGCGCACCACGGCGGGCGGCCCGGCGACCGGAGGCGTCGGCGCCTCCCGGCGCGGGCTCACCGGGCTGGGCGAGGGCTGGCGGGAGGCGCTGGCGGCGGCCCGGGCGGCCCGGGCCCAGCCCCGGCTCGGCCCGGTCGCCCCGTGGTCGGGCATCGGCCCCTACCGCCTGCTGGCCGCCCTCCCCCACGGCGCCCCGCCGGACCGCTCCGTACGGGAGCTGCTGGAGCGCTCCCACACGGAACTGGCCCGCACCGCCGAGGTGTTCCTCGACTGCGCGGGCCAGGCGGGCCGCACGGCGTCCGCGCTCGGCATCCACCGGCAGACGCTGTACTACCGGCTCTCCCGGGTGGAGCAGCTGACCGGTCTCGATCTCGCGGACGGCGAGGACCGGCTGCTCCTCCACATGGCGCTGAAGGCCGCCCGTCTGTAGCGGGACCGGCCGGTACGGGTGAGGGCCCGGCGCGCCGGGAGGCCCGAGCCTCCGGTGCGCCGGGCCCTCACCCGTACGGTCGTGCGCCGTGCGGCGGGAACGGCTCAGTCGGTGAGGTTCACCGAGCGGGCCGAGACCGCGCCGATCTCCTCGGCGATCTCCGTGAGCACGGACTGGGGCACGGTGTCGTCGACGGTCAGCACGACCAGCGCCTCCCCGCCCTCCTCCGCGCGCGAGACCTGCATGCCCGCGATGTTCAGCCCGGCCTCGCCGAGAATCCGGCCGACGGTGCCGACGACACCGGGGCGGTCCTCGTACCGCAGCACGGCCATGTGGTCGGCGAGCGCCAGATCCACGCCGTGGTCACCGATGGCGACGATCTTCTGGTGGTTCTTGGGGCCGGCGAGGGTGCCGGAGACCGAGACCTCCTCGCCGCCGGAGAGCGTGCCGCGCACGGTGACGACATTGCGGTGCTCCGGGGACTCGGAGCTGGTCGTCAGCCGCACCTCGACACCGCGCTCCTGGGCGAAGAGCGGGGCGTTGACATACGAGACGGTCTCGTCGACGACGTCCTCGAACACGCCCTTCAGCGCGGAGAGTTCGAGCACCTTCACATCGTGCTGGGTGATCTCGCCGTAGACCTCGACATCGAGGCGGACCGCGACCTCGCCGGCGAGCGCGGTGAAGATCCGGCCGAGGCGCTCGGCCAGCGGCAGTCCGGGCTTGACGTCCTCGGCGATCACTCCGCCCTGGACGTTGACCGCGTCCGGGACCAGCTCGCCGGCGAGCGCGAGCCGCACCGAACGGGCGACGGCGACGCCGGCCTTCTCCTGGGCCTCGTCGGTGGAGGCGCCGAGGTGCGGGGTGCAGACGACCTGGTCGAACTGGAAGAGCGGGGAGTCCGTGCAGGGCTCCTTGGCGTACACGTCGAGACCGGCGCCCGCGACCCGGCCCTCCTTGAGTGCCGAGTACAGCGCCTCCTCGTCGACGATCCCGCCGCGCGCGGCGTTGACGATCCGCACGGTCGGCTTGACCTTGTGCAGGGCGTCGTCGCCGATCAGCCCCAGGGTCTCGGGCGTCTTGGGGAGGTGGACCGTGATGAAGTCCGCGACTTCGAGCAGCTCGTCGAGGGAGAGCAGCTTGACGCCCATCTGCGCGGCCCGGGCGGGCTGCACATAGGGGTCGTACGCCACGATCTTCATGCCGAAGGCGGACATCCGCTGGGCGACCAGCACACCGATGCGGCCGAGGCCGACGACACCGAGGACCTTCTCGCTCAGCTCGACACCGGTGTACTTGGAGCGCTTCCACTCGCCGTTCTTCAGCGCGGTGTTGGCCTGCGGGATATTGCGCGCGGTGGCGACCAGCAGACCGCAGGCCAGCTCGGCGGCGGTGACGATATTGGAGGTCGGGGCGTTGACCACCATCACGCCGGCCTTGGTGGCGGCGGAGACGTCGACATTGTCCAGGCCGACGCCCGCACGGGCGACGACCCGCAGTTTGCGGGCGGCGGCGATGGCCTCGGCGTCGACCTTGGTGGCGGAGCGGACCAGGATGGCGTCGACATCGGCGATGGCGGGGAGCAGCTCCGCGCGGTTCGCGCCGTTGCAGTGCCGGATCTCGAAGTCGGGGCCGAGCGCGTCCACAGTGGCGGGCGACAGCTCTTCAGCGATGAGTACCACTGGCTTCTTGCTGGGGTTCGAGCTCACGTGAGTCCTCACATGTCCAGTGCGGACGGCCGTCCCGACGGCCGCAGGCGGTGGAGGGGGCAAGCCGCGTGGAAGACGCACGACACTGTGGGCCTGACGCGTGTGTTGTCGAGAAGTGTAGTGGTGCTTTGGGCCATGTCTTGCGCCTGAGAGGCAGGATCACCCGTCCGTGGCCGGACGAAGTGGAGCACTGCCCGCCCCCGGCGGTGCCGGTCCCGACCGGGCCGGGATACGGCGAAGGGCCGGGACCCCTGCGTCCCGGCCCTCGCCCACGACTCACGCGTCGTCGTTGTCGACCCAGCTCATGAGCTTGCGCAGCTCCTTGCCCGTGGTCTCCAGCAGGTGGTTCTCGTCCTGCTTCTTGTACTCGTTGTACTTCTTCAGACCGCCGTGGTACTCGTCCATCCAGTTGCGGGCGAAGGTGCCGTCCTGGATCTCGGTGAGGACCTTCTTCATCTCGGCCTTGGTCTGGTCCGTGATGATGCGGGGGCCGGTGACGTAGTCGCCCCACTCGGCGGTCTCGGAGACCGACCAGCGCATCTTCTCCAGGCCGCCCTCGTACATCAGGTCCACGATCAGCTTCAGCTCGTGGAGGCACTCGAAGTACGCGATCTCCGGCTGGTAACCGGCCTCGACCAGGGTCTCGAAGCCGGCCTTGACGAGCGCCGACGCACCGCCGCACAGCACGGCCTGCTCGCCGAAGAGGTCGGTCTCGGTCTCCTCGGTGAAGGTGGTCTTGATGACGCCGGCGCGGGTGCCGCCGATGCCCTTGGCGTACGAGAGGGCGAGCGCGAAGCCGTTGCCGGTGGCGTCCTGCTCGACGGCGGCGATACACGGAACGCCGCGGCCCTCCTCGTACTGGCGGCGGACCAGGTGGCCCGGGCCCTTGGGGGCGACCATGGCGACGTCGACACCGGCCGGCGGCTTGATGAAGCCGAAGCGGATGTTCAGGCCGTGGCCGAAGAACAGCGCGTCGCCGTCCTTGAGGTGCGGAGCGATGGACTCCTCGTAGACCTGGGCCTGGATCGGGTCCGGGACCAGGACCATGACGACATCGGCCCAGGCCGACGCCTCGGCGGGGGTGACGACGGTCAGGCCCTGCTCCTCGGCCCTGGCCTTGGACTTGGAGCCCTCGTGCAGACCGACGCGGACGTCGACACCCGAGTCACGGAGCGACAGCGCGTGGGCGTGGCCCTGGCTGCCGTATCCGATGACCGCGACCTTGCGGTTCTGGATGATGGTCAGGTCGGCGTCGTCGTCATAGAACAGCTCGGCCACTGGAATGTCTCCTTGGTGTGCAGGTGTGCGTCCCACCGTACGGCGGGGATGGATGGACAAGTCTTCCGGTCTCGCTATGCGAGCACAGGTCACGGTGCGGTGCGGGCACAGGTCACGGCGCCGCTCCGCGAGCGCGTCCCACAGCACCGCTGTGGGGCGCGCGGGTGGGTCAGGCGCTGCGGTCCAGGGCCCGCAGGGAGCGGTCCGTGATCGAGCGGGCGCCGCGCCCTATGGCGATGGTCCCCGACTGCACCAGCTCCTTGATACCGAACTGCTCCAGCATCTTGAGCATCGCGTCGAGCTTGTCGCCGGAGCCGGTGGCCTCGATGGTGACCGCGTCGGGTGAGACATCGACCGTCTTGGCGCGGAAGAGCTGGACGATCTCCACGATCTGGGAGCGGGTCTCGTTGTCCGCGCGGACCTTCACCAGCACCAGTTCGCGCTGGATCGCCGAGCCCGGCTCCAGTTCGACGATCTTCAGAACGTTGACCAGCTTGTTGAGCTGCTTGGTCACCTGCTCCAGCGGCAGGTCCTCGACCGTGACCACGATGGTGATGCGGGAGATGTCGGGGTGCTCGGTGACGCCGACGGCGAGGGAGTCGATGTTGAAGCCCCGGCGGGAGAACAGGGCGGCGATCCGGGCGAGGATGCCGGGGGTGTTCTCGACCAGAACGGAGAGCGTGTGCTTGGACATGGGTCGGTCTCTCGTCTCTCTCTGCTCGGTCAGTCGTCTGCGCTGTCGCCGAAGTCGGGGCGGACGCCCCGCGCGGCCAGGACCTCGTCGTTGGAGGTGCCGGCGGCGACCATCGGCCAGACCATGGCGTCCTCGTGGACGATGAAGTCGATCACCACGGGGCGGTCGTTGATCGCGTTGGCCTCGGCGATGACCTTGTCCAGGTCGTCCGGGGACTCACAGCGCAGTGCGACACAGCCCATGGCCTCGGAGAGCTTGACGAAGTCGGGGACGCGGGTGCCGGCGCTGGGCTCCTTGCCGCTGGCTCCGGGGCCGGAGTGCAGCACGGTGTTGGAGTACCGCTGGTTGTAGAAGAGGGTCTGCCACTGGCGGACCATCCCGAGCGCGCCGTTGTTGATGATGGCGACCTTGATCGGGATGTTGTTGAGCGCGCAGGTGGTGAGTTCCTGGTTGGTCATCTGGAAGCAGCCGTCGCCGTCGATGGCCCAGACGGTGCGGTCGGGGGCCCCGGCCTTCGCGCCCATGGCGGCGGGGACCGCGTACCCCATCGTTCCGGCGCCACCGGAGTTCAGCCAGGTGGCGGGCCGCTCGTAGCTGATGAAGTGGGCCGCCCACATCTGGTGCTGGCCGACGCCGGCCGCGTAGATGGTGTCCTCGGGGGCGAGCTGTCCGATGCGCTGGATGACCTGCTGCGGGGAGAGGCTGCCGTTCTCGGGCTGGTCGTAGCCGAGGGGGTAGGTCTCGCGCCAGCGGTTGAGGTCCTTCCACCAGAGGCTGTAGTCGCCGGTGTGGCCGTCGCTGTGCTCGGCCTGGACGGCCTGGACCAGGTCGGCGATGACCTCGCGGGCGTCGCCGACGATCGGGACGTCGGCGGTGCGGTTCTTGCCGATCTCCGCCGGGTCGACATCGGCGTGGACGATCTTCGCGTACGGGGCGAAGCTGTCGAGCTTCCCGGTGACGCGGTCATCGAAGCGGGCTCCCAGGGCGACGATCAGGTCGGCCTTCTGGAGTGCGGTGACGGCGGTGACCGAACCGTGCATGCCCGGCATTCCGACGTGCAGCGGGTGGCTGTCGGGGAATGCGCCCAGCGCCATCAGGGTGGTGGTGACGGGGGCTCCGGTGAGTTCCGCGAGGACCTTCAGCTCGGCGGAGGCGCGGGCCTTGAGGACCCCGCCGCCGACGTAGAGGACCGGGCGCCTGGCCTGGACGATCAGCTTGGCGGCCTCCCGGATCTGCTTGGCGTGCGGCTTGGTGACCGGGCGGTAGCCGGGCAGATCGAGGGCGGGGGGCCAGCTGAAGGTGGTCCGGGCCTGGAGGGCGTCCTTGGCGATGTCGACCAGGACGGGCCCGGGGCGGCCGGTGGAGGCGATGTGGAAGGCCTCGGCGATGGTGCGCGGGATGTCCTCGGCCTTGGTGACGAGGAAGTTGTGCTTGGTGATCGGCATGGTGATGCCGACGATGTCCGCCTCCTGGAAGGCGTCGGTGCCGATCGCCTTGGAGGCGACCTGGCCGGTGATCGCGACCAGCGGGACGGAGTCCATGTGCGCGTCGGCGATCGGGGTGACCAGATTGGTGGCGCCGGGGCCCGAGGTCGCCATGCAGACCCCGACCTTGCCGGTGGCCTGGGCGTATCCGGTGGCCGCGTGGCCGGCGCCCTGCTCGTGGCGGACCAGGATGTGACGGACCCGGGTGGAGTCCATCATCGGGTCGTACGCCGGGAGGATGGCCCCGCCGGGAATGCCGAAGACGGTGTCGGCGCCCACTTCCTCCAGAGAGCGGATGAGCGACTGCGCGCCCGTGACGTGCTCAACTGCGGCGGTCGGGTGTCCGCCGTTACGGGCCCGCGGCTGCGGATGGTGGGCCCCGGTGGCCTGCTCGGTCATCGGCATTCTCTTCTCGAAGCTGAGGGCTGAAGCTGAGGGTTGGAGCTGAGGAGCGGACTGACGTTTTCGCGTGGTTTCTTGCGGCTTGGGCGGGGTGCCGGTGCAACAAAAAACCCCTCGTGCCGTGAGGCAAGCGAGGGGAGCGCGTCGGGAGGGTGTCAGCGGGGGCCTGGTGAGGTCCCCGCTCAGCCGACGCGCTTTCCAAGTACGAGAATTCGGGTGCGCATGGCATTGACCCTCTCCCCGACCCGCCATGACTGTCAAGCGGGTGGGATGCGCGTCTCACTATCTGAGCCATGCGCCTACTTGGTCCACTGCGGATGCTCCACCCTCCAGCGGTGCGGAACGGGCAGGGCCAGACCGCCCGGCACCGGGAAGTCGTCCCGGACCAGGGCGCGGCGCAGCCGGTACTCGTCGAGCAGTCCGGAGAAGGCCATGCCCTGGCCATGAGTGCAGCCCATGGCGCGCAGGGCGATCACCTGCTCCGGCGCGTCCACCCCGTCGGCCACGGACTGGAGACCGAGGTCTCCGGCGATCCGCAGCAGCCCGTTGGTGATCTTGTGCAGCCGGGCGGACTCCACGATGCCCTCGACCAGACATCTGTCCAGTTTCAGTATGTCGACGGGGAGCCTGCGCAGCGCCGTGAAGGCGGCGTGGCCGGTGCCGAAGCCGTCGAGAGCGATCCGCACGCCGAGTCTGCGCAGGGCCACCAGCCGCTGCTCCAGCTCGTCGAAGGAGATCCGGGGGTCGCTGTCGGCCAGCTCGACGATCAGCGCCCCGGACGGCAGCCCGTGCCGGTTGAGCAGGGCCTCGACGGTGCCCATCGGCAGGGATCTGTCCAGCAGCCGGCGGGCGGAGAGCCGGACCGACACGGGGACCCGGTGGCCGAGCCGGTCCCGCTCGGCGGCCTGCTGCACGGCCTCCTCCAGCAGCCAGCGCCCCAGGTCGGCGGTGCGGTCGCTGTCGGCCGAGACCCGGAGGTACTCGGCCGGGGTGAAGAGGATGCCCTGGGTCGAGCGCCAGCGCGCCTGGGCGGTGACGGACTCGATCCGGCCGGTGGTGAGCGAGACCACCGGCTGGTGGAGCAGGGCGAACTCGCCCTCGTGGAGCGCGCTGCGGAGCCGGGCGGCCAGCTCGGTGCGGCGCACCACCTCGGCCTGCATCTGGGGCACGTACAGCTCGACCCGGTCCTTGCCGGCTGCCTTGGCCCGGTACATGGCCAGATCGGCGTTGCGCATCAGATCGGTGGGGGTGATCCCCTTCTCCGCGAAGGCGACCCCGATGGAGGCGGCCACCCGTACGTCGTTGCCGTCGATGCGGTAGGGCTGGGAGAGGGTGAGGCGGAGCCGGTCGGCGATCTCGACGACCTGGCTCTCCCGGTCGGTCTGGTCGCGGATGCCCTCGCCGAGGATGAGGGCGGCGAACTCGTCGCCGCCGAGCCTGGCGGCGGTGTCGCCGGAGCGGACGGAGTCCTCCAGCCGGTGGGCCGCCTGGATCAGCAGATTGTCCCCGGCCTGGTGGCCGAGGCGGTCGTTGACGCCCTTGAAGCCGTCGAGGTCGATGAAGAGCACGGCGGTGCCGGGGTCGCCGGCGCGCCGGCCGGTGAGCGCCTGCCGGACCCGCTCGGTGAACAGGGCCCGGTTGGGCAGATCGGTGAGCGGGTCGTGCTCGGCGCTGTGCTGGAGCTGGGCCTGGAGCCGCACCCGGTCGGTGACATCGCGGCTGTTGAAGATCAGCCCGCCCTGGTGGCGGTTGACGGTGGACTCCACATTGAGCCAGGCGCCCCCGCCGGACTTGAAGCGGCACTCGATGCGGGTGGTGGGCTCGTCCGCCGGCGGGGCGGCCAGGAAGCGGCGCACCTCGTGCAGGACCCGGCCGAGGTCGTCGGGATGGATGAGGGAGGAGAGCGGGGAGCCGACCAGCTCCTCGGCGTCGCGTCCGTAGACACCGGAGGCGGCGGGGCTGACATAGTGCAGCATCCCGCTGGGGGCGGCGATCATGATGACATCGCTGGAGCCCTGGACCAGGGAGCGGAAGTGGTTCTCCTTCTGGGCCAGCTCGTGGGTGAGGGCGACATTGTCCTGGAGCATGATGCCCTGCCGTACGACGAGGGCGAGGACCACCGTGCAGCCGGTGAGGACGACGACGCGGTCGGGGGTGCGGCCCTCGACAACGTTGTAGAGGATGCCGAGGGTGCAGACGGCGGCGGCGAGATAGGGGGTCAGGGCGGCCAGCGATCCGGCGACCGGCCGGCCCGCGGGGTGGCGCGGTGCGCGCTGGACCCGGACCACTTCGACGCAGCGGCGGGCCCCCCAGGGGGCGTAGGCGAGCAGCAGGGAACCGGCGAACCAGCCCGCGTCGAGGAGCTGTCCCGACCGGTAGGTCTCCCGCAGCAGCGGTGAGGTGAAGAGCGCATCGCAGACGACGGTCAGCGCGAGGGCGCCGATCGCGGTGTTGACGGCGGAGCGGTTGGTGGCCGAGCGCCGGAAGTGCAGCGCGAAGACCATGCTGACCAGGACGATGTCCAGCAGCGGATAGGCGAGCGCGAGCGCGGCGGGAGCCACGCTCTCGCCCTGCACCCGGGTGGTGTGGGCGAGCGCGAGGCTCCAGGAGAGGGTCAGCAGGGAGCCGCCGATCAGCCAGGCGTCGAGACCGAGGCAGACCCAGCCGGCCCGGGTGACCGGGCGCTTGGCGAGCACGAGCAGGCCGATGATGGCGGGCGGGGCGAAGCAGAGGAAGAAGAGATCGGCGATGGACAGATCGGGCACCTTGCGCTGGAGCACCACCTCGTACCACCCCCAGACCGCGTTTCCCGCGCAGGCCATGGCGGAGGAGAGGGCGAAGAGCAGCCAGGCGGGGCGGACCCGGGGAGGGCTGCTACGGGCGTAGAGAAAACAGGAGACGGCGGCGATCAGGGCACCGGCGCTGAGGCCGAAGTCGCCCATGATGAGGGCCAGCTCGCGGGAGCCCCAGCCGAGGGCGGCACCGACGGCATAGCCGGCGCAGACGAGGGCGAGGAAGAGCTGGGTGAGCAGTCCGGTGCCGGCGGAGACGGACTCTCGGGCCAGGAGCGCCCCCGGCGCGCTCACCGGGTCGCTCCCCGGGGTGTCGGCACCGGACAGCGGCGCACCGCCGGGTCCGTGGCGGCGCCGGCGGGGTGGTACGGGGAGGGCGAGGGTCGTCGTCGGCGTCCTCGCCGTGTCGGATCTTTGGTCCATTGGCCGTGCATCGCCCGTCGCCCCCCTCGAAGTCCGATCGGCAGTCAGGTCGCATCACCGCACCGCCCCTTGCTCCGGCGCGGCCCCCAGGACCGGACGATACACCAGGATCGTCACTCAGGGACATAGGCCCTCTACTCTCAGTGACCACCATTCGCCACGCAGGCACGCGGAGCGATCGGATGACTTCGCAGAGTTTTCGCCTGTGACGGTTTCGCGCCGGGGCGCCGGAGTCATGGTGCCGGTGCACGGGGCGGCTCCGGAAGGCCGGGGCTATTCGGTGGTGAGTACGAGATTGTCGAGCGGCTCGCCCGCGACAAAACGGGCGATCTGGCGGATGAGAAGCCGCTCGGCGCGCGGCCGGAACGCCGAAGTGGAACCGCCGACATGCGGACTGATCAGCACTCCAGGAGCGTGCCAGAGGGGATGTCCGGAGGGCAGCGGCTCGGGGTCGGTGACATCGAGGGCCGCGGTGATGCGCCCGGTCGTCACCTCGGCGAGCAGCGCTTGGGTGTCCACCACCTGTCCCCGGGCGACATTGACCAGAAGTGCCCCGTCCTTCATCTGTGCCAGGAACTCCGCGTCCACCAGCCCCTTCGTCCGCTCGGTCAGTGGGGTTGAAAGGATCACGACGTCGGCGTTCGGGAGCAGAGAGGGCACATCGGCGAGACCGTGCACCTCCCCGCGCGCCGTTGTGCGAGCGGCGCGCGCGACGCGCGCGACCCGCGCGCACTCAAAGGGCGCGAGCCGGTCCTCGATGGCCGCGCCGATCGATCCGTACCCGACGATGAGGACGGACTTGTCGGCGAGCGAGGGATAGAAGCCGGCCCGCCACTCCTCGGCGTCCTGGCCCCGGACGAAGGAGGGCAGGGCCCGCAGGGAGGCGAGGGTCAGGGCGAGGGCCAGCTCGGCGGTGGAGGCGTCGTGGACCCCCTTGGCGTTGCAGAGGCGTACGCCGGGGTGGAGCGACGCCAGGCCCGGCGCGAGGTGGTCGGTGCCTGCGGAGAGTGTCTGGATGACCCGCAGCGAGGTCATCTCGGACAGCACACGGACCGAGATCTCGGCCGGCTGGAGATACGGATAGGTGTAGAAGACGCACTCCGCCGGGTCGGCGGGGAAGTCCGGACCGCCGTTCCAGTAGCGGTAGCGGTAGCCCGCCCCGGCGACCGGGGGAAGATCTTCGAGCTCGTCGGGCGGGAGGGAGAGCCATATGTCTGCGGTCATGGCCAGCAGGCTAATTGGTTAGTTTGGTGGACGGCTGAGGGAGGGGTACGGGCAGGTGGAGCGCAGGACACTCGGTGCGGCGGCTCTGGAGGTGGGCGCGGTCGGGCTCGGCTGTATGCCGATGAACTGGGCCTACACCACCTCCCAGCAGCGCGGGGAACGATCACTGCGGACGGTGCACGCCGCGCTGGACGCGGGCTCCACCCTGCTGGACACGGCCGATATGTACGGTCCCTTCACCAATGAGCTGCTGCTCGGCCGGGCGCTGAAGGAGCGGCGGCGGGACGCGTTCGTCTCGACCAAGGTCGGGCTGCTCGCCGGTGAGCAGCATGTGGTGGCCAATGGGCGGCCCGGGTATGTGAAGCGGGCCTGTGACGCGTCGCTGCGGCGGCTCCAGACCGATGTGATCGACCTCTACCAGCTGCACCGCGCCGATCCCGAGGTCCCGGTCGAGGAGACCTGGGGCGCGATGGCGGAACTGGTGGGCGCGGGGAAGGTGCGGGCGCTGGGGATGTGCGCGATGGAGGTGCGCAGGCCGGGAGTGCGCCGCTCACGCCGGGCCGACGGACATCTGTACGAGGGAACGATCCGGCAACTGGAGCGGATGCAGCAGGTGTTCCCGGTCAGCGCGGTGCAGGCGGAGCTGTCGGTGTGGTCGCCGCAGGCGCTGGAGCGGCTGCTGCCCTGGTGCGAGGCCCGGGGGGTCGGCTTTCTGGCCGCGATGCCGCTCGGGAACGGGTATCTGAGCGGGACGCTCACTCCGGGGCAGGGCTTCGAGCCGGACGACATCCGGGCCCGGCACCCCCGGTTCACGGCGGAGATGATGGCGGCGAACCAGCCGGTGGTGGCGGGGCTGCGGCGGATAGCGGAGCGCCACGGCCCGGGGATCACCCCGGCGCAGGTGGCGCTGGCGTGGGTG
Source organism: Streptomyces sp. NPDC001985 (assembly GCF_040296845.1). NCBI lineage: Bacteria > Bacillati > Actinomycetota > Actinomycetes > Kitasatosporales > Streptomycetaceae > Streptomyces > Streptomyces sp. NPDC001985. Next base: position 79,236 of record NZ_JBEOYB010000019.1, on the reverse strand, counting down.
CTGGGGCGCGGCCGGAACGTGGTGGCGGTGCCGGGCACCAAGCGGGTGGAGTGGGCGGTGGAGAACGCCTCGGCGGTGCGGCTGGGGCTCTCGCCGAGGGATCTGTGGGAGATAGCGGGGCTGCCGGAGGCGCGGGGCTCCTGGGACTGAGGGGGGGCGGGGGCTCGGGGGCGCCGCGGGGCGCCGGGGGCTTGGGGCTTGGGCCTCGGGGGCGCCGGGCGCTCGGGGCTCGGGGCTCGGGGCTCGGGGCTCGGGGCGAAAGATCGTCCGGATCGGGGACCCGGGGGCCCCGGGCGGTGTAGGAAGGACAGTCAGGCGGCTCGATCGGCCTGCCGGGAAGGAACGGAACTGTGCAACGTCCCGCTGTGACGGCCGCGCTGGCCACCGTGGTGGCCCTGCTGGCCACCGGATGCTCGTCGGACGGGGACGGGACGCCGAACGGCCTGCCGGGGCTGACCACCTCGGCCCCCGCCGCCTCGTCCCCCGCCGCCTCCGCCTCCCCCGGTGGCTCCCCGAAGCCGTCCCCGCCGCCCGCGAAGGGCTCGGCGGAGGTGGTGTCCACGCTGACGGAGGGGCTGAAGTCGCCCTGGGGGGCGGCCGTGCTGCCCGGGGGCGATCTGCTGGTCTCCTCGCGCGACGAGGGCACGATCACCCGGGTGGACGCCGAGGACGGGAAGAAGACCGGGATCGGCTCGGTGCCGGGGGTCGCCCCGGCCGGTGAGGGCGGACTCCTCGGGATCGCGCTCTCGCCGTCCTTCGCCTCGGACCGGATGGTCTACGCCTACTTCACCACCGAGTCCGACAACCGCGTCGCCCGGATGCTCTTCGACGAGCGGAAGCCCGCGGGCCGGCAGCTGAGCGCGCCGGACACGATCCTGCGGGACATCCCCAAGGGCTTCACCCACAACGGCGGGCGGATCGCCTTCGGCCCGGACCGAATGCTCTACGCGGGCACCGGCGAGATCGGCGAGACCGGGCTGGCCCAGGACCCGAAGTCGCTGGCCGGAAAGATCCTGCGCATGACGCCGGACGGCCGGCCCGCGCCGGGCAACCCGGACCCGGCGTCGCTGGTCTACTCCCTGGGCCACCGCAATGTGCAGGGGCTGGCCTGGGACTCCGAGAAGCGGCTGTGGGCGGCGGAGTTCGGCCAGAACACCTGGGACGAGCTGAATCTGATCGAGCCGGGGAAGAACTACGGCTGGCCGGAGGTGGAGGGGAAGGGCGAGGGCGGCGACTCGCGGTTCGTCGACCCGGTGACCGTCTGGTCCACGGAGGAGGCGTCCCCGAGCGGTATCGCCTGGGTCCGGGGCTCCATCTGGATGGCGGGCCTGCGCGGCGAGCGGCTCTGGCGCGTCCCGCTGGCGGGGACCGGGCTCGCCGCCGAGCCCGAGTCCTTCCTGAGCGGAGAGTACGGCCGGCTGCGCACCGTCCTGGCGGCGGGCCCCGACACCCTCTGGCTGATCACCAGCGAGACCGACACCCGGGGCACCCCCGGGCCCGGGGACGACCGCGTCCTGCGGCTGAAGGTCGGCTGAGGCGCTCCCGGCGGGTTCACGCCGTGATCTGGTCCTCGACGGCCGGGGGGAAGAGGCGCAGCCGGTGGGCGAGGGCGGCGGCCTCACCCCGGCCCGAGACGGAGAGCTTGGCGAGGATGTTGGAGACATGGACGCTCGCCGTCTTCGGCGATATGTACAGGGTGTCGGCGATCTGACGGTTGCTCCGGCCGGCCGCGACCAGCCGGAGCACATCCTGCTCGCGCGGGGTGAGGCCCAGGGCCGGCGCCTGCTGGACGGCGGGATCGGCGGCGTCGGCCGCGCCGGGGGCCAGGGAGATCCTGGCGCTCTGGGCGCAGCGCGCGATGTCCTGGACGAGGGGGTGGGCGCCCAGATCACGGGCGGCGCGGTCGGCGAGACGGAGCAGTTCCGCCGCGCGCGGGCGGTCCGATGCCAGCAGGGCCAGAGCCCAGCGCATCCGTACCATCGCGTGTTCGTAGGGGAAGCCGGTGTTCTCGAAGGCCTCGGCGGCCTCCGCCCAGTCGGCGGCCGTGTCGGCGCCCTCGGCGCGGAGCAGTTCGGCGCGGACCCAGCGCTCATGGGCCGCCCAGACCGGCACGGCACCGGCGAGCGGGCCGGCGGCCCTGCGGATCAGCGCCAGCGCTTCGGCCCGGCCGGCCTCCGCCTCGGGCAGCCCCCGGGCGTCGGCCTCCAGGGTGACGGCGGCGCGCACCAGCGGCCAGGAGTACCGCTGGGTGCCGGGCGGGAAGCCGGCCTCGGCGGCCCTGCGGAACTCGGCTCTGCCGTCCGCCACCCGGCCATCGGCCGCCGCCGTCCCGACCGCGAGGGCGGCCAGCGGCAGGGAACTCTGGTGCAGGGGGTCGTGGGGGCCGAAGTGGGCCCTGGCGGCGGTCAGCCGCGCGGCGGCGCCGGCCCGGTCGCCCCGGGCGAGGGCGAGGACCGCGAGGTGGAGCGCCGCGTATCCCCGGGGTTTGGGGCTGAGCCCGGTGCGCAGCGCCTGCTCGGCGGCGGCGTGCGCCTCGCCCCAGCGGCCGAGGGAGTAGTACGACTCGGAGAGGTTGCACAGCATCCAGGCCCGGGAGTCCAGCAGGCCGTAGTGGTGGAGGATGCCGGCGCCCTCGGTCATGACCTCCACGGCCTCGCGGGAGCGCCCGACGCTCTCCAGGGCGGTCGGCAGATTCACATAGGCCCGGCCGATCAGCGAGGGCAGACCGAGGGCGACGCTCCGCTCGCGGACCGCGTACATCTCGGCGAGGCCGGTGTCGATGTCCCCGGCGTCGACCAGCAGGCCGCCGAGGATCAGCCGGGAACGCAGCTCGATCTCCTCCTCGCCGACCATCCGGGCGTACTCCACGGCGCGCTCGGCGGTCTCCAGGCTGCCGGGGCCGGGGGCGTGCAGCCGGTGCCAGCCGGCGGCCTCGGCGAGCACCTCGGCGTGGACGGCGGACGGCGGCAGTCCGCGCACCAGGGCCTGGGCCTCGGCCAGCTCGGCCCAGCCGTCGCCCCGGCTCAGCGCGGAGACCAGCCGGGAGCGCTCCACGGAGAACCAGGCGGCGCGCAGCGGGTCGTTCTCGGCGACGGCGAGGCGCTGACCGCGCTTGGTGATCTTCAGGGCCCGCTCGCGCTCACTGCTGAGCCGGCCCGCGACGGTGGCCTCCGCCATCAGGTCGAGGAAGCGCAGCGGGGTGGTGTCGGGGTCGCAGCCGCACGCCGGGTAGGCCTCGGCGTAGTCCAGCGGGCGCAGGGCGGCCCGGATCTCGTCGGGGACGGCGTCCCACAGCTCCATCGCGCGCTCCAGGAGCCGCAGCTGCTCGGCATAGGCGTGGCGCAGCCGGGCGGCGACGGAGGCCCGCAGCACGGCGGGGAGGGCCTTGGCGGGCACATGGGCGTGGTACCAGTAGCTGGCGAGGCGGGTGGCCCGCTCGTCCTCCCGGACGAGGGCGGGATCGGCCTCCAGCACCTCCGCGTACCGCCGGTTGATGCGGGAGCGCTCGCCGGGGAGCAGATCGTCGCTCACCGCCTCGCGGGCGAGCGAGTGGCGGAAGCGGTAGCCGTCGCCGTCCGGGGAGGGCAGCAGGATGTTGGCGCCGACGGCGGCCCGCAGCGCCTCGATGAGGTCGTCCTCGCAGAGCCGGGCGACGGCGAGGAGGAGGCCGTACTCCACGGTGGAGCCGCCCTCGGCGACGATCCGGGCGACCCGCTGGGCGTCCTCGGACAGCTCCTCGACCCGGACGAGCAGCACATCGCGCAGGGAGTCGGAGAGCCCGCAGGTGCTGCCGTCGGCCATGCTGCGGGCCAGCTCCTCGACGAAGAAGGCATTGCCGTCGGAGCGTTCGAAGACCCGGTCGACCATGGCCGGTTCGGGTTCGGCGTCGAGGATGCCGGCGAGCTGGCGGTGGACCTCGGGGCGGGTGAAGCGGGTCAGCTCGATGCGCTGGACGGTGCGCATCCGGTCCATCTCGGCGAGGAAGGGCCGCAGCGGGTGACGGCGGTGGACGTCGTCGGAGCGGTAGGTCGCGATGGCGACGAGCCTGCCCCGGCCCACGGTGCGGAAGAGGTACGACAGGAGGTGGCGGGTGGAGGCGTCGGCCCAGTGCATGTCCTCCAGGACCAGGACGACCGTCCGTTCGGCGGAGATCCGCTCCAGGAGCCGCACGGTCAGCTCGAAGAGGCGGGCCATGTCCTCCTCGTCGTAGCGGCTGTGCTCGCCGCGCGGGCGCTCGCCCAGCTCGGGCAGGAGCCGGGCCAGCTCGTCCTCCTGGCCGGCGGCGGCTGCCGCCAGCTCGTCGGGGAGCCGGAGCTTGAGGGCCCGCAGGGCGGTGGAGAACGGTGCGAACGGCAGCCCGTCGGCGCCGATCTCGACGCAGCCGCCGACGGCGACGACCGCGCCCCGGCGCCCGGCCTCGATGAGCAGCTCCTCGATGAGCCGGGTCTTGCCGACCCCGGCCTCCCCGCCGATGAGCAGGGCCTGAGGGGCCCCCGGGGCACGGCCGAGCGCGTCGGTGAGCGCGGACAGCTCACCGGCGCGGCCCACGAACACGGGACTGACTGACCTGGTCTCCACGCTGGTGAGCATCGCACAGCGGTCTGACAGCGCGACAGCTGCCGGTGGCGTGCCCATGGCCCCGGGCACCGCTCAGGCGGCCCGTGCGTACTGTTCCGGCCCGCCGTCCGCCGGGCCCTCCGGGTCCTTGCCGGACCGCTTGGCGGCCCGGCGCTCCCGGCGGATGCTGCGGGCGATCCGGTGGGCCTCGGCCTCCTGGATCAGTTCCGCCCTGCGCAGCTCCTGAAGCCTGTACTCGTACATGTCGTGCCCCCTGGTGGATGGTGATCGACCGGCGCTGTGCCGTGTCACCAATCTCGTCTCCCAGGGGGGCGCGGCACATCGGGAGAGTGCCGCATTCCCCCGGGGGGCGGGTCCTTAGGCCGGGCCCCGGACCCGGGGCGGGAGGCCGGGGGCGCCCTAAGGCCCCCCGGCGGGCGTCTGAGCGGGGGGCTCAGGGGGCTCGGGGTGTACGGAGCCGCGGGTGCGGGGCGGGGGCGGCGAGGGCCGTGCGCCCGCCCGGGTCTCCGGCGGATCGGCCGGCTCGCGGCCCGGCGGCGGTGCCCCGGGCCGCCGCCCCCGGGGCGCGGTTATCCGGCCTTCGGGAGGTCGAGGATGAGGTCGAAGTACATCCCGGTCGCCGTGAGCAGCCCGATGCCGCCGAGCACGGCCCCGCCGACGGCGACGGCGCGGACCCAGCCCGGCTTGTTCGGGCGGGTGAGCACGGTGAGGCCGACGATCAGGGCGAGCAGCGCGAAGATCCCGTTCACCAGGGCGGTGGCGTGCCAGGCGTCGCCCCACATCGCGGAGATCTGGTCGGCCGGGCTGCCGCCCTGGGAGGTCTGGATCTGGCCGAGCAGGGTCTGCCGTTCGGCGGCGATCCTGCTGACCCAGCTGCCGCTGAGACCGACGACCCCGAGTCCGGCGGCGACGACCGCGGCCGAGGCCGAGAGCAGCCCTGAGGACTCCCGGGGGGTCTCGGTCAGCTCCTCGGTCCCGTCGACGCCCTCCACCTCGCCGATGGCCTCCGCCGCCTCCCCGGAGTCCGCGTCGGCGGGCGGCCGGGAGGTCTCGTCGGCGGGGCTCTTCTCGATGGTCACGGCCGGTTCGGTGCTCTGCGGCGCCGTCTGGCCGGTGGCCTCGCCGGTCGTCTCCCCGGCGGTCTTGTCGGTGGTCTTGTCGGTCTCGGTGGGGTTCATTGGGCGCACGGTAGGCGGCCTGTCTGAGAGTCTTCTGAGAGCCCCTCGGGGACGGCCCGGAGCCGGCCTCAGACCCCGGCCGGGCCCTCGCGGCGGGCGCGCCACTCGGGGGCCAGCGTCGACCAGACCTCCATGTCGTGCCGTACGCCCCGGTAGAGGTAGGTCTGCCGCATGACGCCGTCCAGCCGCATCCCCAGCCGCTCGGCGACCCTGATGCTCGCGCTGTTGCCCGAGGAGACCACCCACTCCACCCGGTGAATCCCGCGCCGCTCGACCGCCCAGTCGATCAGCACCGATGCGGCGCGGGTGACCAGACCGTTGCCCACGGCGGCGGGTTCGAGCCAGCAGCCGACCTCGCAGGTGCCCGCGTCCGCGTCGAAGAGCCGGAACAGCACCCCGCCGACGAGCGTGCCGTCCAGCCAGATGCCGTGCAGCCCGCCGCTGTCGGCGGCCCGCTTGCCGGCGTACGCCTGGAGGTAGGCGCGTACCGATGCGAGGTCCGTGGTGACGTCCGGGAGGCCGACGTACGTACCGATGTACTCCCGCCCCCGGTCCATGTGGGCGAGGAACTCCTCCGCGTGCCACGGCTCCAGGGGGCGCAGCTCGGCGCTGGTGCCGCCGGGGGACTCCAGGGGGATCGCGTACATCGTGGCCTTTCCGCCGGGCTGGTGACGGCGGGGCTGTCCTTGTCGCCCGGGTGCCGTCCGGAAATCCTCGCACATGCGTGGCATTCCGCTGTTTCCTGCCCTGATGCGGCGCCGTCCGCCGTCCGCGGTCGTCCGCCGTGGCCGGCCGGCGGTCCGCCCGGGCACCGTCCGCCCGGTGAATGACCCTGTCCGCCGCGCCCGTTGTCGGTCCCGGCTGGCACGATGGACGGCATGGAGACGACGGGGACCAACCAGCCGACCCTGACGCCCGGCGAAGCCGCGGAGTTCGCTCTGACCCTGCACGAGGCCACCGGGGCCGTGGCCGGGAGCGGCCCCGTGCCGGTGCTCGCGTACGAGCCGGGCGCCTCGCTCCGGGAGCGGCGGGAGGCCTTCGGCGCGGTCTACGCGGCGATCGTCGCCCGGATCGGCCGGCCCACGCTCTACGGGGGCTCCGCCCACGGGCCCAATGTCCGCTGGCGGAGCGCCGAGCGGATCGTGCTGCTCTCCGGGAGCCGGCAGCGGGCCCAGCTCTCCGTCCACGGCACCGACGCGCTGGAGGCCGAGGAGCTGTCGGTCTTCGCCTGGGGCGGCGCCTGGTCGGCGGAGGAGCCGCACGACTTCGATCTGCTGCCGTACATCTGGCAGCTGGACCGCACGGGCCCGGGCGAGCCCCCGGTGGAGCGCACCGGCGGCCGGATGGCCTCGTCCCTGGAGCACTTCGGGAGCGCGCTGGAGCTGATGCTCGCGGCCTGGGTGGAGCAGTTGCCGGTGCAGGTCGGCGGCGACTGGGCCGGGTTCTCGCTGACGAGCTGCGCCGACCGGGGCCGCCGGCTCCAGCTCACCTACGCCCTGGGGGACGGGCTGCACGTCTCGGTGGACGACCGGGACGGCGAGGACACCCCGGAGCGCGCCCGGCTGATGCGCTCACGCGGCTGGCACTCCCGGGACCGGGGCTGGTGGCAGGCGGAGTTCCCCGATCCGGAGCAGCCCGAGACGGCGGAGGCGGCCCGGCTGGCGATGGCCGAGCTGAGAGCGCGGGGCACCAGGGAGCCGAAGGACCTGCGGGCGCGGGACGTGAGCTGCAAGGACCGCGGCGAGCTGCTGCTGCCGGGGCTCGGCGTCCGGCACTAGGGAGTCCCCCCCGGATCGGGCCGGGTCGGTGAGCGGGGTCCGGTGCCGTGGAGCGCGGGGCGATCGCGGGGCGGAGGAGGGAGCCCGCGGAGCGCCGGCGACCGACGACGACGCGGCGGGCGGCGGCCGGGCGCCCCGACCTGGCGTGGAGGCGGAGCCTGGGGCGGAACGGCGCGGCGGCCCGTACGCGCCCCGGAAGGGCGTACGGGCCGTCGCGGCCGGAGGCACGGGGGCGCGGGAGGGATCAGCCCTCGCTCACCCCGAGCCTCTCCAGGATCAGCTCCTTGACCCGGGCGGCGTCCGCCTGGCCCCGGGTGGCCTTCATGACCGCGCCGACGAGCGCGCCGACGGCCGCGACCTTGCCGCCGCGGATCTTGTCCGCGATGGCCGCGTTGCCCGCGATGGCCTCGTCCACGGCCGTGCCGAGCGCGCCCTCGTCGGAGACGACCTTGAGACCGCGCTTGTCCACGACGGTGTCCGGGTCGCCCTCGCCGGCGAGAACGCCCTCGATGACCTGGCGGGCCAGCTTGTCGTTGAGGTCGCCGGCGGCCACCAGCGCGGTGACCCGCGCGATCTGCCCGGGGGTGATGGGCAGCTCGTCCAGCGCGCGGCCGGACTCATTGGCGTTGCGGGCCAGCTCGCCCATCCACCACTTGCGCGCCTGGTCGGCCGGGGCGCCCTCCTCGATGGTGGCGGCGATCAGCTCGACCGCGCCCGCGTTGAGGATCGACTGCATGTCGTGCTCGGAGACGCCCCACTCCTCGCGGAGCCGGTTGCGGCGCAGCCGCGGCAGCTCGGGCAGGCCCGCGCGCAGCTCCTCCACCCACTCCCGGGAGGGAGCGACGGGGACGAGGTCGGGCTCCGGGAAGTACCGGTAGTCCTCGGCGTTGTCCTTGATCCGTCCGGAGGTGGTGGAGCCGTCGTCCTCGTGGAAGTGACGGGTCTCCTGGACGATCGTGCCGCCGGTCTCCAGTACGGCGGCGTGCCGCTGGATCTCGAACCGGGCGGCGCGCTCGACCGAGCGGAGCGAGTTGACGTTCTTGGTCTCGCTGCGGGTGCCGAACACCGTGGTGCCCTTCGGCATCAGCGAGAGGTTGACGTCACACCGCATCTGGCCCTTGTCCATCCGGGCCTCGGAGACGCCGAGCGCCTTGATCAGCTCGCGCAGTTCGGCGACGTACGCCTTGGCGACCTCCGGGGCCCGCTCGCCCGCGCCGACGATCGGCTTGGTGACGATCTCGATCAGCGGGATGCCGGCCCGGTTGTAGTCCAGCAGGGAGTGGGACGCGCCGTGGATACGGCCGGTGGCGCCGCCGACGTGGGTCGACTTGCCGGTGTCCTCCTCCATGTGGGCGCGCTCGATCTCCACACGGAAGACCTCGCCGTCCTCCAGCTGGACGTCCAGATAGCCGTTGAAGGCGATCGGCTCGTCGTACTGGGAGGTCTGGAAGTTCTTCGGCATGTCCGGATAGAAGTAGTTCTTCCGGGCGAACCGGCACCATTCGGCGATCTCGCAGTTGAGGGCGAGACCGATCTTGATGGCGGACTCGATGCCGATCGCGTTGACGACCGGGAGGGAGCCGGGCAGGCCGAGGCAGGTCGGGCAGGTCTGCGCGTTGGCCGGGGCACCCAGCTCGGTGGAGCAGCCGCAGAACATTTTCGTTCTGGTGCCCAGTTCGACATGGACCTCAAGGCCCATGACGGGGTCGTAGCCGGCGAGAGCCGCCTCGTACGACACCAGTTCAGTGACGGTCACGGTGAAAACTTTCCCTCTCAGCCGAACAGGACGTCGTCGTCGCCGATGCGCTTCAGCTCGCGCACCAGCAGGGCGATGCCCGTGACAATGGCGGCACCGGTGACCGCGGCGTCGATCAGCCGGAGCGTGTCGTGCTCGGTGCGGGCCTTCTTCGCCGCCTTGAGGACGCCGAGCGCCCCGAAAGCGGTGGTGCCGATCGACAGGTAGGTGCCGGCCTTCGACTTCTTGAAGCCCTTGGCCTTGGTCAGTGCGCTCACAGTGACGGTGCCTCCTCCAGCAGCGGGTGCCCCCACCTTCGCACGAAGGCGGCCTCGACGGCGGCGCCGACCTTGTACAGCCGGTCGTCCTTCATGGCGGGAGCGATGATCTGCAGCCCGACCGGGAGGTTGTCCTCCGGGGCCAGGCCGCACGGCAGCGACATCGCCGCGTTGCCGGCCAGGTTGGTCGGGATCGTGCACAGGTCGGCGAGGTACATCGCCATCGGGTCGTCGGCGCGCTCGCCGATCGGGAACGCGGTGGTGGGGGTCGTCGGCGAGACGATCACATCCACCTGCTCGAAGGACCGGTCGAAGTCCTGCTGGATGAGCGTGCGGACCTTCTGGGCGCTGCCGTAGTACGCGTCGTAGTAGCCGGAGCTGAGCGCGTAGGTGCCGAGGATGATCCGGCGCTTGACCTCGTCGCCGAAGCCGGCCTCACGGGTGAGGGCGGTGACCTCCTCGGCCGACCTGGTGCCGTCGTCGCCGACCCGCAGGCCGTACCGCATGGCGTCGAAGCGGGCCAGATTCGAGGAGCACTCGGAGGGTGCGATCAGGTAGTACGCGGAGAGGGCGAGGTCGAAGGAGGGGCAGTCCAGCTCGACGATCTCGGCGCCCAGCTCCTCCAGCAGGGTGACGGCCTCGCCGAAGCGCTGCATCACTCCGGCCTGGTAGTGCTCGCCGCGGAACTGCTTGACGACACCGACGCGCATGCCCGTGACGCTGCCGTTGCGGGCGGCCTCGACGACCGGCGGGACCGGGGCGTCGATGGAGGTGGAGTCCAGCGGGTCGTGGCCCGCGATGACCTCGTGCAGCAGGGCCGCGTCCAGGACCGTGCGGGCGCAGGGGCCGCCCTGGTCCAGGGAGGACGAGAAGGCGACCATGCCGTAGCGGGAGACGCCGCCGTAGGTCGGCTTGACGCCGACCGTGCCGGTGACGGCGGCGGGCTGGCGGATGGAGCCGCCGGTGTCCGTGCCGATGGCGAGGGGCGCCTCGTAGGAGGCGAGGGCGGCGCTGGAGCCGCCGCCGGAGCCGCCGGGAATCCGGGTGAGGTCCCAGGGGTTGCCGGTGGGGCCGTAGGCGCTGTTCTCGGTGGAGGACCCCATGGCGAACTCGTCCATGTTGGTCTTGCCGAGGATGACGACGCCGGCCTCCTTCAGCCTGCGCGTCAGGGTGGCGTCGTACGGGGGAATCCAGCCTTCGAGGATCTTGGAGCCCACGGTGGTGGGGACGCCCTCGGTGGTGAAGATGTCCTTGAGCGCCAGGGGCACCCCGGCGAGGGGGCCGAGCGGCTCGCCGGCGGCGCGCTTGGCGTCCACGGCACGGGCCTGGGCGAGGGCGCCCTCGCGGTCGATGTGCAGGAACGCGTGGACCTTCTCGTCCACGGCGTCGATACGGGCGAGGTGGGCCTCGGTGACCTCGACCGCGGTGAGCTCGCCGGAGGCGATGCCCGCGGCGATCTCGGCGGCGGTGAGCTTGATGATGTCCGTCATGGTGGTGTTAGTCCTCCCCCAGGATCTGCGGCACCTTGAAACGCTGCTGCTCCTGGGCAGGGGCGCCGGAGAGCGCCTGCTCGGGGGTGAGCGACGGACGGACCTCGTCCGCGCGCATGACGTTGGTCAGCGGCAGCGGGTGGGAGGTCGGGGGTACGTCTTGGTCGGCGACTTCGGCGACGCGGGCGACCGCGCCGATGATGTCGCCGAGCTGACCGGCGAAATGGTCGAGTTCGTCGCCGGACAGCTCCAGACGCGCCAGCCGGGCGAGGTGGGCGACCTCCTCGCGCGTAATGCCAGGCATGCAGCGATCCTCAGGGGTGAGTGTGTGTGTTGTGACGCAATCCTATGGGCCTTCCCCCCTCGACCACGAAACGGAGCCCCCCGGCCCCCCGGGGACCGCTCGCCGGGGGCACCCGATCCCGACGCCCCCCTCGGCTGGACGAAGCCCCCCGGCCACGGGCACCCCGACCACCCCCATCCCGCCCGGCCACCCGAGCACACCGGTCCATGGGCAGCCCGAGCACACTCAGCCCGTCCGGCGCTTGAGGACGGACCCTGTGCCACAGGCCCCCGCACAAACCCAGCCCGTCCGGCGCTTGAGGACGGCCCCCGTGCCACGGGGAGCCCGAGCACACTCAGCCCGTCCGGCGCTTGAGGACGGACCCTGTGCGACAGGACCCCGCATCCTGCGGCCCCGGTCAGGGAACCACCTGGGTGGAGGGGGACTCCGTGGAGTCGGGCGCGGGAGGGGCCGGCTGAGGGTGGCGGTGCCAGCCGCGCTCACCACGAGCCCGCAGCCACGCGGTGGTCTCCTGCGGCGGCATAGCGGCAGCGACCAACCACCCCTGCACCGCGTCACACCCCAGATCCCGCAGCCGCTCCCACGTCTCGTCGTCCTCCACCCCCTCCGCCACCACCAGCAGCCCCAGCGAGTGCGCCAGGTCCACCGTGCAGCGGACGATCTCCGCGTCCTCGGTGTCCACCGCGAGGCGGGCCACGAACGAGCGGTCGATCTTCAGCTCGCTCACCGGGAGCCGGCGCAGATGGACGAGGGAGGAGTACCCGGTGCCGAAGTCGTCCAGCGACATCTTCACGCCGTGGTCGGTCAGCCCCGCCAGGGTGTCCGCGGCCCGCTGCGGGTCCTCCAGCAGCACATGCTCGGTGATCTCCAGCTGGAGCGCGCCCGGCGGCACCCCGTGCCGGGCCAGCCGGGCGGCCACGGACCCGGCGAAACCGGGGGTGTGGACATCGCGCGGGGAGACATTCACCGCGACCGGGACCTTCAGCCCCTGCGCCCGCCACTTGGCGACCTGCGCGAGCGCCGTGTCGAGGACGTACTCCGTGAGGTGGGGCATCAGCCCCGAGGACTCCGCGATGGCGATGAACTCGTCCGGCGGCACCCGCCCCCGGTCCGGGTGGACCCAGCGGACCAGCGCCTCCAGGCCCGCCACATGCCCGTCGAAGCGGACCTTGGGCTGGTAGTGCAGCTCCACCTCGCGCGCGTCCAGCGCACGGCGCAGATCGCCGAGGAGGCCGAGCCGGTCGGGGGTGTTGCTGTCCCGCTTCGACTCGTACACCTCCACTCCCGTGCGGTCCCGCTTGGCCTGGTACATCGCCACATCGGCGCGGCGCAGCAGCCCCTCCGCGTCGAGGGCGTGCTCCGGGAAGACCGCGACGCCCGCGCTGGCCTCCAGGACGAGGGTGAGCCCGTCCAGGTCCAGCGGCGAGGACAGCTCCACGGCGAGCTGCCGGGCCACGCGCTGGGCGCTGGTGATGGAGTCCGCCGTCGGGAGCAGCACCGCGAACTCGTCGCCGCCGAGGCGAGCGGCCTCGGCGCCGCGCGGCAGGGCGTGCCGGAGGCGGTGGGCTATCTGCAACAGCAGCCGGTCCCCCGCCAGATGGCCGAGGGTGTCGTTGACCGAGCGGAACCGGTCGAGGTCGATGAGGACCAGCGCGGCGCGGGTGCCGCCCGCCTCGGCCTCCTCCAGCGCGGACCAGGTCCGCTCCAGCAGCCACTGCCGGTTGGGGAGGCCGGTGAGCGGGTCGCGGAGCTGCTCCTCGGCCCGGGCGCGGGCGATCCACAGGGTGGAGTCCAGGGCGATCAGCGGTATCGCGAAGAGCGGGAGCAGCACCGGCAGCGCCGCCGCGACGACACAGATCAGCGGGGCGATACCGAGCAGTGCCACAGCGACGAGGCCCTGCCGCAGCAGGGCCGTACGGGCGATGGTGGGCAGTCCGCCGCCCTGGGGCGCGAGCACGTACCACAGAAGCAGCCGGGTGACCCCGAGGTAGACGGTGGCCGCGAGGATCAGTTCGGGCGCGGCCTCGATGCCCCAGTCGAGTGGCTCCCAGGGGTGCTCGACGCTGGGGGACGCCCCGAACGCCGCGAGGACGAGGGCCGCCGCCCCGATGCCGAGGATGTCGACGGAGCCGTGGAGCACACCGTGCCGCCAGCGGTGTTTGCGGACGGTGCCCACGAGGGCGACGACGGCGAGGCTGACGAGCCCGGCGGGCACCCAGCCGTAGAGCAGCAGGACCGCGATGGTCAGGGCGGCGCCGGAGCCGGTCCCGCCCCACCAGCGGTCCCGGCCGAGCGCCACCAGATGCCCGACGATGATCCCGGTGAGCACGGCGAACGCCCACCCCACCGTGGAGCCGGGGAAGAGCGCGCGGTCGTCCCGGAACGCCCCGCTGATTCCGGTGGCGAGGACGAGCGCGGCTCCTGTGACGACGGCGATGTGCAGCCCGGGTGTCATGCCCGCGAGGCCCGCGAGGGCTGCGAGCCCGCGCGGCCGTGGGACAGGGGCGGCGCTCTCGGTCGGTTCCATTCCCGTCCCTCTCACAGCCGGCGGTGCCGATGCCTGGCGATGGTTCCCTTTTGTCATGCCACCACGACGGAAATCCCACCACGCGGCCGTGCACGACAGGCGCACATCTCAACAGTAGGCGGCGGGACGCTCCGACGGGCAGCGCTCTACTGCTCTTGCCCGAATGCGACCGGACCACCCTTATCCATCTGCTATGCGCCGAACGGGTGACCTGTACCAGTCGTTCCCCCGGCGCGGAAGTCGTCTTGTTCCCGCTCCGGCAGCGCCTTTCGGATGCCGGGGCGAGCCCCTTCCAACTCCCGCGCACGCCCCCCTCCGTCACGCCTCAGCAGGCACTGCCGCCTCACGGGCCGCCTCAGGACCCTCCGCGAGCAGAATTCCGAATCCCTCCTCATTCAGAACCGGCACCTTCAGCTGCATCGCTTTGTCGTACTTGGAACCCGGGTTGTCTCCGACAACCACAAATCCAGTCTTCTTGGAAACAGATCCGGTCACTTTCGCACCGAGCCTCTGAAGGGCCTCTTTTGCGCCATCCCTGGTGTGGTTCTCCAGGGTTCCGGTGACGACCACGGTGACCCCTTCGAGCGGCCGGGGACCGGTCTCCTCACCCGCGCCCTCGTCCTCCATGCGCACCCCGGCCGCCCGCCACTTGCGCAGGATCTCCTGGTGCCACTCCTCGGCGAACCACTGCTTGAGGGAGGCGGCGATGGTGGCGCCCACCCCCTCGGTGGCGGCCAGCTCCTCCTCGGTGGCCTCCTGGATGCGCTGCACGGAGCGGAACTCCCGGGCCAGCGCCTCGGCCGCCACCGGACCCACATGGCGGATGGAGAGCCCGGTGAGAATCCGGGCGAGCGGGCGGGTTCTGGCCGCCGCGATGTTCTCCAGCATCGCCACGGCGTTCTTCCGGGCCTCGCCCTCCTGGTTGGCGAAGACGGTGGCGATCTTGTCCTCGCCCGTCTTCGGGTCCCGCTTGGGCAGCTTGCTGTCCTGGTCGAGGACGTACGCCCGGATGGGGAGCAGCTGCTCCATCGTGAGGTCGAAGAGGTCGCCCTCATCCCTCAGCGGGGGCTGCGAGGGCTCCAGCGGCCTGGTGAGGGCCGCCGCCGCCACATAGCCGAAGTGCTCGATGTCGAGCGCCTTGCGGCCCGCGAGATAGAAGAGCCGCTCGCGCAACTGGGCCGGGCAGGAGCGGGCGTTCGGGCAGCGCACATCGATGTCGCCCTCCTTCATGGGCCGCAGCGCGGTGCCGCACTCCGGGCACTCGGCGGGCATCACGAACTCCCGCTCGGTGCCGTCCCTCAGCTCGGCCACCGGCCCCAGGATCTCCGGAATGACATCACCGGCCTTGCGCAGCACCACCGTGTCGCCGATGAGGACGCCCTTGGCCTTCACCACGTCCTGGTTGTGCAGGGTGGCGAACTCGACCTCGGAGCCGGCCACCTGCACCGGTTCCACCTGGGCGTAGGGGGTGACCCGGCCGGTGCGGCCGACGCCGACGAGGATGTTCACCAGCTTGGTGTTGACCTCCTCCGGCGGGTACTTCCAGGCAATGGCCCAGCGGGGCGCCCGCGCGGTGGAGCCCAGCCGCCCCTGGAGCGGGATCTCGTCGAGCTTGACCACCACCCCGTCGATCTCGTGCTCCATGGAGTGGCGGTTCTCGCCGAAGTGCGCGATGAACCGGCGCACACCCTCCAGGGAGTCCACCACCTCGTTGTGCCGGGCGGTGGGGAGGCCCCAGGAGCGCAGCAGGTCGTAGGCGTGGGAGAGGCAGTCGATGGTGAATCCCTCGCGCGCGCCGATGCCGTGGACCACCATGTGCAGCGGGAGGGTCGCCGTGACCTTGGGGTCCTTCTGGCGCAGGGAGCCGGAGGCGGAGTTGCGCGGGTTGGCGTAGGGCTGCTCGCCGGCGGCCACCCGTCTCTCGTTCAGCTCCAGGAACTTGTCCATCGGGAAGTAGACCTCGCCGCGGATCTCCACGAAATCCGGGACGTTGTCGCCGTGCAGCCGCTCGGGGATGTCGGCGATGGTGCGGATGTTCGGCGTGATGTCCTCGCCGACGCGTCCGTCGCCCCGGGTCGCGGCGCGGGTCAGCCGGCCCTTCTCGTACGTCAGGTTCACGGCGAGGCCGTCGACCTTCAGCTCGCACAGGAAGTGGAAGCCGGAGGCGCCGACCTCGCGCTCGACCCGCTCGGCCCAGGCGGTCAGCTCCTCCTCGTCGAAGGCGTTGTCCAGGGAGAGCATGCGCTCGCGGTGCTCGACCTTGGCCAGGTCGGTCTCGTACTGCCCGGCGACCTTCTGGGTCGGGGAGTCGGGCGTCCGCAGGGCGGGATGCTCCTCCTCCAGGGCTTCGAGCGAGCGCAGCAGCCGGTCGAAGTCGCCGTCGCTGATGACCGGCTGGTCCTTCACGTAGTACCGGAAGCGGTGCTCCTCGATCTGTTCGGCGAGGTCGGCATGGCGCTCGCGCGCCTGCGCGGGCAGCCCCGACTCCTCCTGCGCGGACAGGTCCGTCCGCTCTTCGCCAGCCACCGTAGTGTCCTCCCGGCCCTCGGCACCCATTACTCAGGGTTGTCTGCGAGCGATCTCGCGGCGCTGACGCAGTGGGCGAGCGCCGCCCGTGCGTACGCCGGTGACGCGCCCGCCAGACCGCAGGCGGGAGTGATCACCACGGACTCGGCGAGAGTCCCCGGATTCAGCCCCAACCTGCGCCACAGCGTCCTTACCCCCATGACGCTACCTGCCGGGTCTGACAATGCGGTGTCGGTGGCCGGCACCGTTCCGGCGAAGAGCCGGGTGCCGCCCTCGACGGCCTCACCGATCACCTCGTCGTCACGCTCGGTGAGGAGCTGGAAGTCGAAGGAGACTCCCGCCGCGCCGGCCCGGCGCAGCAGGGCGAAGGGCACGTCCGGGGCGCAGGAGTGGACGACCGCCCGCTCCCCCGCCATCAGGTCCCGGAGCACGGACTCCACGGTCTGCCGGTCCACGGCGCGGTGGGTGCGGTAACCGCTGGCGCTGCGGATCTGCCCGCGCAGCACGGCGGTGAGGGAGGGCTCGTCCAACTGGAGCACGACCCGCGCGCCCGGGACGCGGCGGCGCACATCGGCCAGATGGGTGCGGAGCCCCTCGGCGAGCGAGGCGGCGAGGTCGCGGCACGCCCCGAGGTCGGAGAGAACGGACTCCCCATTGCGCAGCTCCAGTGCGGCGGCGAGTGTCCACGCGCCGGCGACCTGCACCTTCAGCGGTCCTTCGTACCCTTGTGTGAACTCCTCCAGGGCGTCGAGGTCCTCGCCGAGCCAGGAGCGGGCGCGCCGGGTGTCGCGGCCCGGCCGGTCGCTGATCCGCCACCCGCTGGGCTCGACATGGGCGTACATCTCGACGAGCAGTCCGAGGCTCCGGCCGATCATGTCGGCGCCGGGCCCGCGCGCGGGAAGCTCGGGGAGGTACGGAAAGCCCTCGAAGGAGCCGGTGACGGTGCGGGCCGCCTCCCGGGCGTCACTGCCCGGCATGGACCCGACACCGGTGGCGGGGCCCCAGCCGGTCTGCTCTGTCTCGCTCTTGTCGCTCACCCGGGAAGGGTACGTGCCCCTCCCGGCGCTCCCCGGGGAAGGCCCCCGCCCGGGGAGCCGCCGGGGCGGGGAGCGCGGGACCTCCGGGGGAGCCGCCGGAGGACCCTCGGGACGGGGAGCGGGAACGAGGCCGGGAGCCGCGGGGAGCCGGTGCGGGAGCGGGCGCGGAGCCGCGGGCCCTCAGCGACCCGGGCGGACGCTCAGATTGTCGATCTCGGCGTCGCGCGGCAGATCGATCGCGGTGATGATCGCGGTCGCCACCGACTCCGGGTCGATCCAGCGGGACACCTCGTACTCCCGGCCCTCCTGGGAGTGCACCTTGGCCTGCATGGGGCTCGCCGTGCGCCCAGGGAAGACCGAGGTGACCCGTACGCCGTTGCCGTGCTCCTCCTCGCGGAGGGAGTCGGCGAGGGCCTTGAGCCCGTGCTTGGAGGCCGCGTACGCGCTCCACTGGGCGTGGGCGGCCAGCCCGGCACCCGAGTTGACGAAGACCACATGGCCGCGGGCGGCCCGCAGCTGGGGCAGCATCAGCCGGGTCAGCTCGGCGGGGGCGATCAGATTGGTGTTGAGCTGCTGGTGCCAGGTCTTGGGCCGCAGATCGCCGACCGGGCCGAGGTCGACGACGCCCGCGATGTTGAGGAGGGAGTCCAGCCGGTCGGGCATCGGCTGGTGCGAGAAGGCCCAGGAGATCCGGTCGGGGTCGGCGAGGTCGGCGACGAGCGTACGGGCGCCGGGGTGGGCGGCGGCCAGCTCCTTCGCGCGGCCGGCGTCACGCGCCAGCAGAATCAGGTCGTCACCGCGCCCGTGGAGCCGGCGGGCGACAGCCGCGCCTATGCCGGAGCCCGCTCCGGTGATCAGATGTGTTGCCATGGGGCCATGGTCGCACTCCGGACACGGGCGGTCCTCCGCGCCGCCCGCCGGGCGCCGCCCTCACCGGATACCGGCCTGCTCCTCCAGGTGGGCGAGGGCCGCGACACCGTCCTCGGCGAAGAACACCAGTTCGGTGAGGGGCAGCGGAAGAAATCCCTCGTCCTCCATCCGCCGGAGCTGTTCCTTGAGCCCGTCGTAGAAACCCGCGGTGTTCAGCAGGACCACCGGCTTGGTGTGTTTGCCGTGCTTCTTCAGCTCCAGGATCTCGGTGGCCTCGTCCAGTGTTCCCATGCCGCCGACCATGACGACGATCGCGTCGGCCCTGGCGAGCAGCAGCGCCTTCCGCTCGGCCAGATCCCCGGCGACCACCAATTCATCGGCGTCCGCCCGGGCCACATGGGAGAGGAAATCGACGGACACCCCGACGAGCCGCCCGCCGCCCGCCCGCACCCCATCGGCGACGACCTTCATCAGACCGCTCTCGGAACCGCCCCAGACCAGGGTGTGACCCCCTTTGCCGAGCAGCGCCGCGAACTCCCGGGCGGGCCCGGTGTAGCGGTCGTCCAGATCGGCGGCGGAGAGAAAGACACAGATGTTCATGGAATCACCGTACGGGTCGTCGCTGACATCCGTGAACACTCCGCATGTCAGCGGGGGTTCGGCCCGTTCCGGCGGAAAAATCTTCCGGCCGGACGATGAGTTCGGGGAACGGCACCGGTCAGCACTGCCATGGACAATATGAGCCGGACGCTCAGCAAGGCGCGGTCGGGAGACGGCACGCTCATCGCGTACGAGCGGTGGGGTGAGGGGCCGCCCGTGGTGCTGGTCGGCGGGGCGCTCTGCACGGCGGCCACGGACGCGCCGCTCGCCGGGCTGCTCGCACCCCGTTTCGGTGTCGTCACCTACGACCGGCGCGGCCGGGCGGCGAGCGGGGACACCGCCCCCTACGCGGTGGAGCGGGAGATCGAGGACCTGGCGGCGGTGATCGAGGAGGTGGGCGGCAGCGCCTCGGTGCACGGTATGTCGTCGGGCGGCGCGCTCGCCCTGCGGGCCGCGGCGGCGGGTCTGCCGATCACCCAGCTCTCCGTCTACGAGCCGCCGTTCAATCCGGCGGTACGGGCCGGTCAGCGGCCCGCGACCGACCTCCCCGGAATGCGGCGGACGCTGGCCTCGGGCAGACGCTCGGAGGTGCTCGCGGCCTTCCTGGGCGAGGCGGGGATGCCCGGCGAGACGGTGGCCCGGATGCGCCACTCCCCCCTGTGGGCCGGGCTGGAGTCGGTGGCGCACACCCTTCCGTACGACCACGAGGTCATGGGCAACGGAGCGGTGCCCACCGGGCTGCTGCGCTCGGTCGGCGTCCGGGTCATGGTGGTCGACGGCGGCGCGAGCCCGCCGTGGACGCGCGAGGCGGCCCGGCTCACCGCCCAGGCCCTGCCGCGCGGCCGGCACCGCACCCTGACGGGACAGACCCACGAGGTGGCGCCGCATGTGCTGGCCCCCGTGGTGGAGGATTTCCTGGCGGCGTGAAGGGCCGGGGAGGGAGGAGAGGGGCTGGGGGCGGAGGGGGTGCCGCACCGTGTGCGGAAGGGGTACGGAGTGCGCGGCCCGGGCCCTCGTACCGCACGGGCCGTTCCCGTGCCACCGCCCTCACCGGAACGAGTGGTCTGTGGGGAAGGGGCGGCCGGGGCGGGCGGCGGGGTCGGCAAACTGTGCGCGCGAGCGAGGAGTTGCCCCATGGCCCCCAGGCACAGCCCCACCATCCGCCAGCGCCGGTTCGGCGCCGAACTGCGCAGGCTGCGCGAGAGCGCCGGGCTCTCCGCGCCCGTGGCGGCGGACCGCCTCGGGGCGGACCGCACGATGATCTCGAACATCGAGGCCGGACGATTCGGGATCAGCGAGGAGCGGCTGCGCCGGCTCGCGGGCATCTACGACTGCGGGGACGCCGGACTCGTCGACGCGCTGGCGGCGATGACCGGCGGTCGGGCGAAAGGGTGGTGGGACGAGTACCGCGGAAAGATCCCACCGGATTTCCTGGACGTCGCGGAACTGGAACACCACGCGTCGGCGCTCACCACGCTGCAGACCGCCCATATTCCCGGTCTGTTCCAGACGGAGGACCATGCCCGCGCGCTCTTCGGGCTCTTTGTCCCGGCGCTGCCCCGGCTGGAGATCGAATTGCGGATCGCGCACCGGCAGGCCCGGCACGAAGTGATCACCCGGACACCCGCGACCCCCTATGTGGGAATGATCCACGAGACGGCGCTCAGCATGTGTGTCGGAGGGCGCGCGGTGGCCAGGGCGCAGTTGGAACGGCTGCTGGAGGAGAGCGACCGGCCGAATGTCCGGCTGCTGGTCATCCCTTTCGCGACAGAGGGATTTCCGATGGCCGGGGACACGATGATGTACGCGTCGGCGGAGAATGCGCATCTGGACACCGTGGAAGTGGACTCGCCGATCGGGGCGGTCTTCTTCGACTCACCCACGCAATTGGCCAACTTCCGGAAACGCCTGGACGTCGTCGAGCGGGTCGCGTTGAATCCGGAGCGGTCGAGGGACCGCATCCTCGCCATCGCCGGGAGTCTCTAGCGCTTCTCAAGAGGTACCGCTTGTCCACGCTGAGCTGGTTCAAGTCCTCGTTCTCCGAGGCGTCCGGCAATGCCTGCATCGAGGTGGCGGCGGACGGCGGAGCGGGAATCGCCATCCGGGACAGCGGCTGTCCGGCACAGGTGATCACAGCGGGGCGCTCGGTCTTCGCCGTCTTCGTGACCTTCGCCGCGAGGGCCCCGGCCCCGGTGTCGGCACGGGCCGCTCCGGCACCGGTTCCGGCTCATGCTCCGGGGCCGGTTCCGGGGCCGGGGCCGGCGGTGCGCTCCGGGGCGCCCCGCCGGTGACCACGCCCGGGCCTCAGGCCACCGAGGCGGCCGAGGCGGCGGCCGGGGCCCTGCGGGTCGCGGAGATCGTCGCCGAGCCCACCACACGGGTGCCGTCGTAGAGCACGATCGCCTGGCCGGGGGCGACACCCCGGACCGGCTCGGCGAAGTCCACCAGCAGCTCGCCGCCGTCCAGCCGGGCCGTCACGGCGGTCTCCCCGCCGTGGGCGCGCAGCTGGGCCGTGTAGGCGCCGGGGCCCGCCGGGGCAGCGCCGCACCAGCGGGGCCTGATCGCGGTCAGGGAGACCACGTCCAGCGCCTCGACCGGTCCGACCGTCACGGTGTTGTTCACCGGTGAGATGTCCAGCACATAGCGGGGCTTTCCGTCGGGCGCGGGCCGGCCGATGCGCAGCCCCTTGCGCTGGCCGATGGTGAAGCCGAAGGCGCCCTCGTGGGTGCCGACCTTCGCCCCCGACTCGTCGAGGATGTCGCCCTCGGCCGCGCCGAGGCGGTTGGCGAGGAACCCCTGGGTGTCGCCGTCGGCGATGAAGCAGATGTCGTGGCTGTCCGGCTTCTTGGCGACTGCCAGACCGCGCCGCTCGGCCTCCGCGCGGATCTCGTCCTTGGTGGTGAGGGTGTCGCCGAGGGGGAACATCGCGTGGGCGAGCTGGCGCTCGTCCAGCACACCGAGGACGTACGACTGGTCCTTGGCCATGTCCTCGGCGCGGTGCAGCTCCCGGCCGCCGTCCTCGCGGAGCACGACCGTGGCGTAGTGGCCGGTGCAGACCGCGTCGAAGCCGAGGGCGAGGGCCTTGTCGAGCAGCGCGGCGAACTTGATCTTCTCGTTGCAGCGCAGACAGGGGTTGGGGGTGCGCCCGGCCTCGTACTCCGCGACGAAGTCGTCGACCACGTCCTCGCGGAAGCGTTCGGCGAGGTCCCACACATAGAAGGGGATGCCGATCACGTCGGCGGCCCGGCGGGCGTCGCGCGAGTCCTCGATGGTGCAGCAGCCGCGCGCACCCGTGCGGAAGGACTGCGGGTTCGCGGAGAGCGCGAGGTGCACACCGGTCACATCGTGTCCGGCCTCGGCGGCGCGGGCGGCGGCGACGGCGGAGTCCACTCCGCCCGACATGGCGGCGAGCACGCGCAGGGGGCGCGGGGAAGTCTGAGTCATAGCTCTACCAGGGTAAGGGCCCGGGGAACCAGGAGCTCGCGCGTATGCGTTGAAGACGGCATGGGAAGCGATGCGAGAAGCAGTGCCGCCGGAGGCAGCGGCGGCGGCGGCCGGGCGAAGGGGGGCGGGCGGGGCAAGGGCGGGAGACCGCGGCTGGGCAGACGGGGTGTGCTGATCGGGGGCGCGGCCGTGGTGGCGGGCGCCGGGGCGCTCGCGTGGGATGAGCTGGAGCGGCTGTGGTGGCGGGTGCCGGGGATGGCGAAGCCGCGCAAGGAGGGTGAGCTGGACCACGCGGACGCGGAGTGGACGGCGGCGTCGACGGCGAACTGGCGGCTGGCGGACCGCCCCGACGACTTCACGATCGACCGGGTGATCATCCATGTGGTGCAGGGGAGCTACCCCACGGCGCTGCGGGTCTTCAAGAACCCGGGGCACGGCGCGGCGACCCACTACGTGGTGCGCAAGGACGGGCATGTGGCACAGATGATCCGTGAGCTGGATGTGGCCTTCCACGCGGGGAACCGCTCGTTCAACGAGCGCAGTATCGGGATAGAGCACGAGGGGTTCGTGGACCGGCCGCGGGATTTCACGGCCGCGATGTACGAGGGGTCGGCGCGGCTCACCGCGGGGATATGCGTGCGGTACGGGCTGCCGGTGGACCGGGAGCACATCATCGGGCATGTGGAGGTGCCGGGGACGGACCACACGGACCCCGGGCCGCACTGGGACTGGGACCGCTACATGAAGCTGGTCCGGGCGGCGATGCCGTCGGCGCGGGCCGCCGCCGGGTAGCCCGCCGGGTGGCCGGCCCGGGCGGGGCCGGTCAGCTCAGTCCGGCGGTGCGGGCGCGGGCCACGGCCGGTCCGATCGCCTCGGCGACCGCCGCGACATCCGCCTTGGTGGAGGTGTGGCCGAGGCTGAAGCGGAGGGTGCCGCGCGCGAGGTCCGGGGGGGTGCCGGTGGCGAGGAGTACGTGGCTGGGCTGGGCGACCCCGGCCGTGCAGGCCGAGCCGGTGGAGCACTCGATGCCCTGGGCGTCCAGGAGGAGGAGCAGGGAGTCGCCCTCGCAGCCGGGGAAGGTGAAGTGGGCGTTGGCGGGGAGGCGGTCGTCGGGGTCGCCGCCGAGGATCGCGTCGGGGACGGCCGCGCGGACGGCGCGGATCAGTTCGTCGCGGAGGGAGCCGACGTCGTGGGCGTACCGCGCGCGGCGCTCGGCGGCGAGCCTGCCGGCGACCGCGAAGGCGGCGATGGCGGGGGCGTCGAGGGTGCCGGAGCGCACATGGCGCTCCTGGCCGCCGCCGTGCAGCACCGGTACGGGGGTGTACTCCCGGCCCAGCAGCAGGGCGCCGGTGCCGTAGGGGCCGCCGATCTTGTGGCCGGAGACGGTCATGGCGGCGAGGCCGGAGGCGGCGAAGCCGAGTTCGAGCTGGCCGAAGGCCTGGACGGCGTCGGAGTGCAGGGGGATGTGGAACTCGTGGGCGACGGCGGCGAGTTCGGTGATCGGCATGACCGTGCCGATCTCGTTGTTGGCCCACATCACGGTGGCGAGCGCCACATCGTCCGGGTTGCGCTCGATCGCCTCGCGGAGGGCTTCGGGGTGGACCCGGCCGTAGGGGTCGACCGGCAGGTACTCGACGGTCGCGCCCTCGTGCTCGCCGAGCCACTCGACGGCGTCGAGGACGGCGTGGTGCTCGACGGGGCTGGAGAGGACGCGGGTTCTGGCGGGGTCGGCGTCGCGGCGCTGCCAGTAGAGGCCCTTGACGGCGAGGTTGTCGGCCTCGGTGCCGCCGGAGGTGAAGACCACCTCGCTGGGCCGGGCGCCGAGGGCCTCGGCGAGGGTTTCCCGGGCCTCCTCGACGGTCCGCCGGGCGCGCCGCCCGGCGGCGTGCAGGGCGGAGGCGTTGCCGGTGGTGGTGAGCTGCGCGGTCATTGCCTCGACGGCCTCCGGCAGCATGGGAGTGGTCGCAGCGTGGTCGAGGTAAGCCATGGTGCCCCAATCCTAACGAGCCCCTCGGCCCCGGGGGCCCGTGCGGTGCGGCCGCCGGCCGCGGGGGGTCGTCCTCAATCGCCGGACGGGCTGGAAATGCCCGGGGCGCCCGTCGCACGAGGGTTGTCCTCGCCGGACCGGCCGGAATTGCTCGGGTGACCCGTGGCACAGGGTCCGTCCTCAAACGCCGGACGGGCTGGAAATGCCCGGGGCGCCCGCCACACGAGGCTTGTCCTCGCCCGACCGGCCGGAATTGCTCGGGCCACCCGTGGCACAGGGTCCGTCCTCAAACGCCGGACGGGCTGGAGATGCCCCGGCCGTCCTCGTCCGCCGGACGGAAATGTTCGGGCCGTCCTCGTCCGGCCGGGCGGAAATGTTCGGGCCGTCCTCGTCCGGCCGGGCGGGGGGCGCTTGGGCTACTCGTAGAGAGCCGATATCGCTGCCGCCTCGCGGGCGAGGTCCTCGCGGGCCGCGGGCGGGGTGAGGACCTCGACACTCGCGCCGAAGGCGAGCAGCGAGCGCACCGCCCTCAGCGGTGAGAACCCCAGCTCCACCCGGAACCACTCCCCGCCCTCCTCCACCGGCCCACCCCTCAGCCGCCCGAGATGCAGCCGCAGAAAGAGATCCAGGCGGTCCGCCCTGACCCGGGCGGTCACCGGGGACTCCTCCGGAGGGTCCTCGATCCGGCTGCGCAGGGTCCGCCAGATGTCCGCGAGTTCCAGCCCGGCCCGCCGGCGCGCCGGCTCGTCCACGACATGCGCGGCGTCCACCCGGTCCGCCCGGAAGAGCCGGGGCTCGCCCTCCTTGTCGGCGACCAGGTACCAGACCCCGGCCTTCACCACGAGGCCGTACGGGTCGACCAGATACTCCCGCGGCTCGCCCGCCCCGCCCCTGCGGTACCGCAGCCACAGCCTGCGGTCGGTGAAGACCGCGCTGTTGAGGGCGTCCAGGTCGACGGCCGCCCCGGGCCGCCGGGTGAGCCAGCGCTCGGGGTCGACCAGAATCCGCCGGCTCGTCAGCTCGGCCGCCGGCCGGTGCGGCTCGGGCAGCGCCGCCATGACCTTGCGGAGCGCGGACCCGAGCGCCCGGTCCAGGCCGAGCGCCGAGTGCGCGCCCCGGGACGCGAGGACGAACAGGGCCCGGGACTCGTCCTCGGTGAGCCCGGTGACATCGGTCCGGAACCCGGGCAGCAGGGTGATCCCGCCGTACCGCCCGCGCTCGGCGTAGACCGGGACCCCGGCGGCGGAGAGCGCCTCGACATCGCGGTAGATGGTGCGCACGGAGACCTCCAGGCGCTCCGCGAGTTCGGCGGCGCGCACCAGCCCCCGGGTCTGGAGGAGGAGCAGGATCGACAGGAGCCGGTCGGATTTCACGGGCTCGATCCTCCCGCCCCGAGGTGACGGGCGGTGGCGGGTTTCCCGTGGAGAGTGCGGATCGTCACAGCGCGGACGGCCACCGGGAGACGGACTGGACGAACGCGGCGCCGCCCGCTTCCCGGAGCCGGTGAGGACCGTGTGGCCGGGGCCCGTGCCCTCAGCCCGGCAGCCGTCCCAGCCGGGCCGCCAGCTCCGCGATCCTGGCCCGCCAGGCGTCGAGGGCGGCCTCGGGGGCGGCCGTGGGCGGCCCGGTCTGGGTGAGGATCAGCCGGGCGCCGTGGCCCGTGCCGCCGGTGAGCCGCCAGCGGACCTCGCCCGGCGGGGTTCGGGCGTAGGCGAGCAGCCCGGGCGGGCGCAGTGCGGTGATCCGGCCGGGCGGGCTCGCGGGGGTGGTGAATCCGCGCGGGACGGGCCCGCCGAGCAGCGGGGTCGAGCCCGCCGCCAGCTCGGCCCAGACCGTCCGGGCCGGGCGCACGAGCTGGCGCTCGAAGCGGATGCGCCAGCCGTCGCCGGTGGTCTCGACGGTGCCCTGGTCGAGGCCGAAGCGGGCGATGTACTCCTCGTGCAGGGTGCCGCCGGTGTCCCGCTCGGCGCTGATCTCCGCCCCGTCGAGCAGCTGTCCCAGGGCGGTGACGCAGAGCTGCCACCCGGCGGCGAAGCTCGCCGCGCCGAACCGGTCGCCGAAGGTGTGCGCCAGGGTGAGGAGGGAGCCGTCGCCGTCGGGGGCGATCTCCCAGCGCAGCCGGTCCTCGCCCCAGGTGTACGCGAAGAGGCGCGGCTCCTCGGCGTCGGTGACCGTACCGGTGGTCTCGGGCTCTCCCCCGCCGGGGAAGAGGAAGCCGATCCTGCCGCCGGGGTGCGGCTCCACCCGCACCTCGGCGGGGAACCAGCGGGCGAGCAGCCCGGGCCGGGTGACCGCCTCCCAGACCCGCTGGGGCGGGTGCGCGAGACGGCGCTCCATCCGCAGGGTGGTCCGGCCGTCGACGGTGGTGAGGGTGTCGGGGTGGTGGGTGGTCATGGGGCAGCCGTCCTCCGTCGAGGCCCCCCGGTCGCGGGTCCTCCCGGTCGCGGGTCGCCGGCCGTCGCGGGTCGCCGGCCTGTCACGGGCCCCCGGTCGCAGTCTGCGGCAGTCCCGGGACCCCTGCACCCCGGCCCGGCCCGGCCACCCGGGCCCGCGGGCGGACGGTGACCGGCCCTCGCGGCCTCATTGCCCGCCCGGCACCTTCGCGAGCTGGCGCGACTGCGCCACCAGCCGGTCGCGGCTGTCCCAGACCTCCGCGTCCTCCTCCAGGAAGCCGCCCGCCACGTTCCGGGTGGTGATCGCGACCCGGAGCGGGCCCGGAGCGGGCCGGCAGCGGATGTGGGTGGTCAGCTCGATGGTCGGGGTCCAGCCCTGGATGCCCAGCTCGAAGGCGGTCGGCGGGAGGGCGTCCACGGTGAGCAGCAGGGAGAGCGGATCGGCGTCCCGCCCGTCGGCGAGCCCGAACCAGCCGCGCATCTCCCCCTTGCCGGAGGGCGCGCCGAGGGCCCAGCCGACGGTCGCGGGGTCCAGCCGGAGGCTCAGCCGGTCCAGGATGGCGGTGCTGCCGGGGAGCACCGGCTGCGGCGCGTCGTCGGTGCCGGGGCACTGCTCGTACGGCGGGATGGGCGGCGGGGTCGCCGATGTGCCCACGTCCGGGGTGAGCAGCTCCAGGTCGCCGTAGGTGGCGAGCACCCGGATGCGCTCGACCTCGGTGCCGTCCTCCTCGTACTGGACGAGGGAGGCCTGTCCGGTGGAGAGGGTGCGGCCGGTCCGGACGGTCTCGGTGCGGATCACGGCGGGGCCGGGCCGGGAGGCGCTCAGATAGTGCGCCGAGACGGTGAAGGGGTCGGGGTGCGGGAGGGTGTCGCTCAGCGCCCGGCCGAGGAGGGCGAGCAGATAGCCGCCGTTGACGGCGCGGAGGATCGTCCAGCCCGCCGAGAGCTCGGCGTCGTAGACGCCGGGTGCGCGCCGGGTGACGGCGGTGTCGCGGTCGAACTCGCTGTCCCCGATGGATGCCTGAACTGCCTGTGCCATGGCAGCACCGTACAAGAATGACCCTACTGAGCGGTAGCTTTTTCCGGGAGGATCTCCCCCTCACTGACCGTCGTCCGCCATCGCCGAGCGGCGGTTCCAGGCGCGCGGCGCCCGCCAGTGGTACCGGATCGCGAGCAGCCGCAGGGTGAGCGCGGTCATCACGGCGAGCCCGCTGGTCAGCGCGTTCAGGGCGTCGAAGCGGATACAGAGCGCGGTGATCACCGCGCCGACGATCGCGGGTACGGCGTAGAGGTCGCGGTCCCAGCGCAGCAGCGAGGGGACCTCATTGGCCAGGACATCGCGGAGCACCCCGCCGCCGACCGCCGTCGCGAGCCCCAGCACCGCCGAGAAGGTCAGGCCGAGGCCGTACTCGTACGCCTTGACCGTCCCCGTCACACAGAACAGCCCGAGCCCGGCCGCGTCGAAGACATTGACGCCCGTCTGGATGCGCTCCACATGGGGGTGGAGGAAGAAGACGAGGGCGGTGGCCACCAGGGGCATCAGAAAGTACCCGAGGTCGGTGAAGGCGGCCGGGGGCACGGCCCCGATGATCAGGTCGCGGAAGAGCCCTCCGCCCAGCGCGGTCACCTCGGCGAGCACCGCGATGCCGAAGACATCGAAGTTCTTGCGTACGGCGAGGAGCGCGCCGGAGATCGCGAAGACGAAGATCCCGGCGAGGTCGAGCGCGTGCTGGACGGAGGGGGTGAAGAATTCTTGGAGCACCGCACGATTGTGCCGGGTGCCGGGAGCGCTTCCGGCCCACCCGCTCCCGACCCGCCCGGCAGCCCGCAGGTCCCGGCCCGGTGGCTCCCGGCGACTCCCGGTGACTTCTGGTGACCGCCCGGCCCGGTGGCTCTACTCCGCCGCCGTGCCCGGCTCCCCGGCTCCGCCCTTCACACCCTCCGTGATCTGCGCGCCCTCCGCGCCTTCTGTGTTCTCAGCGGTCGCGGCGTTCGCCGCGTTCGCGGTGCTCTCAGCGTTCTCCGGGTGGTGGCAGGCCACCTGCCGGTCCGGCCCCAGCGCGATCAGCGGCGGCTCCTTCTCCTCGCAGACCGCGGTCGCCTTCCAGCAGCGGGTGTGGAACCGGCACCCGGGCGGCGGCGCGATCGGTGACGGCACATCGCCCTTCAGCAGAATCCGCTCGCTCCGCACCCCGCGCCGCCGGGGGTCGGGCACGGGCACGGCGGAGAGCAGGGCCTTGGTGTAGGGGTGCATCGGCGACTCGTACAGCGAGGCCCGGTCCGCCAGCTCCACGATCTTGCCGAGGTACATCACCGCGATCCGGTCCGAGACATGGCGGATCACCGAGAGGTCATGGGCGATGATCACATAGGTGAGCCCCAGCTCGTCCTGGAGGTCGTCCAGCAGATTGACCACCTGCGCCTGGATGGAGACATCGAGCGCCGAGACCGGCTCGTCCGCCACCACCAGCTTCGGCTTGAGGGCGAGCGCGCGGGCGATGCCGATGCGCTGGCGCTGGCCGCCGGAGAACTCGTGCGGATAGCGGTTGAAGTGCTCGGGGTTGAGACCGACCAGCTCCAGCAGCCGCTGGACCTCCTTCTTGATCCCGCCCTCGGGCCTGATGCCCTGGAGCCGGAACGGCGCCGAGACGATGGTGCCGATGGTGTGCCGGGGGTTCAGCGAGGAGTACGGGTCCTGGAAGATCATCTGGACGTCGCGGCGCAGCGGGCGCATCGCCCCCACCCCGAGATGGGTGATGTCGTGGCCCTGGAACTCGATCTTCCCGGCGGAGGGTTCGAGGAGCCGGGTGATCAGCCGGCCCATGGTCGACTTCCCGCAGCCGGACTCGCCCACCACGCCGAGGGTCTCCCCGGGCCGGACGTCGAAGGTCAGCCCGTCGACCGCCTGGACGGCGCCGGTCTGCCGCCGCAGCATCCCCTTGCGGATGGGGAAGTGCTTGACCAGCCCCTCGACCTTCAGCAGCGCGTCGGGAGCCGCCGCCGGGACGCCGGCCTGTCCGGGAATCTTCACAGTCTCACTCACAGCTTGGGCGCAATCTCTTCGGTCCAGATCCGCGTCCGCGTCTCCGGTGCCATGTGGCAGGCGGAGAAGTGCGCGCCGCCGACCGTCCGGAGGTCCGGGCGGACGGTACGGGTCACATCCTTCTCCGGCACGTCGGCGTACGGGCACCGCGGATTGAAGGCACAGCCGTCGGGGATGTTGATCAGGCTGGGCGGGGAGCCCTTGACCGGGATGAGCCGCTCGGTCTGGTCGCGGTCGATACGGGGCATCGAGCCGAGCAGACCCCAGGTGTAGGGGTGCTGCGGCTCGTAGAAGACCTTCTCGGCCGGGCCGCGCTCCACGC
The DNA here is from genome assembly GCF_040296845.1 of Streptomyces sp. NPDC001985. Lineage (NCBI taxonomy): Bacteria > Bacillati > Actinomycetota > Actinomycetes > Kitasatosporales > Streptomycetaceae > Streptomyces > Streptomyces sp. NPDC001985. Next base: position 49,146 of record NZ_JBEOYB010000019.1, on the reverse strand, counting down.
ACCGGCCGCCGTACATCACCAGGATGTCGTCGGCGAGTTCGGCGACCACCCCCAGATCGTGGGTGATGACGATGACGGCGGAGCCGAACTCCTTCTGGAGGTCGCGGATCAGATCGAGGATCTGGGCCTGGACGGTGACGTCCAGGGCGGTCGTCGGCTCGTCGGCGATCAGCAGCTCGGGGTTGTTCACCAGCGCCATCGCGATCATCGCGCGCTGGCGCATCCCGCCGGAGAACTCGTGCGGATAGTTGTCCACCCGCTTGTCCGGCTGGGGGATGCCCACCCGGTCGAGCATCTCGACGGCCCGCTTGCGCGCGGTCTTCTTGTCGACGTCGTGGTGGACCCGGTACGCCTCCACGATCTGCCGGCCGATCGTGTAGTACGGATGGAGCGCGGAGAGCGGGTCCTGGAAGATCATCGCCATGTCCCGGCCCCGGAGCCTGCGCACCCGGTCGGGGTCGGCGCCGAGCAGCTCCTGCCCGTCGAGCCAGACCTCACCGGAGATCCGCGCCTTGCGGCGGCCGTACTGCCCGGCGGTGTGCAGGCCCATGATGCCCAGCGAGGTGACGGATTTGCCGGAGCCGGACTCGCCGACGATGCCGAGGGTCCTGCCCTTCTCCAGCTGGAAGCTGAGCCCGTCGACGGACTTCACCAGACCGTCGTCGGTCGGGAAGTGCACCCGCAGATCGCGGACTTCGAGGAAGGCGGTCGGGGCGGCCGAGCCCGCGAGGGCGACCTCGCCGGCGGCCAGTCCGGACGGACCCGGTGCGCCGGCCGGGCCGGACGCGCCGGGGTCGGCGGACGCGCCGGGGTCGGTGGGGTCGGCGGACGCACCGGGCTCGGTGGGGTCGGTGGGGTCGGTGGTGCCGAGGTTGGTCATCCGAGCCTCACTCGCGGGTCGACAACGGCGTACAGCAGGTCCACGAGGAGGTTCGCGACACAGATGAAGAGCGCCGCGAAGAGGGTCACGCCGAGGATCAGCGGAAGGTCCTTGGTGTTGATGGACTCGATCGCGAGCCGTCCGAGGCCGGGAAGGTTGTAGGTGGACTCGGTGAGCACGGCGCCTCCGAGCAGGGCCCCGAGGTCCAGTCCCAGCAGGGTCAGCACCGGCGTCCAGGTGGAGCGCATCGCGTGCCGGCCGATGACGACCCGTTCGGTGAGGCCCTTGGCGCGGGCGGTGCGGATGTAGTCCTCACCCATGATCTCCAGCATGGTGGCGCGGGTGAGCCGCGCGTACATCGCCGCGTACAGGAAGGCGAGGGTGATCCACGGCAGCACCAGCGTCTGGAACCACTGGGCGAAGTCCTCCTCCAGCGGCGCGTACTCACCGCTGACCCAGTCGAGCTGGTAGCTGAAGACCGCCAGCGAGAGCAGGCCGGTGAAGTAGATGGGGAGCGAGACGCCGGCCAGGGCGACGGTCATGGCGGCCCGGTCCCACACCGTGCCCCGGCGGAGCGCCGAGACCACTCCGGCCGCGACTCCGCCGCCCACCCAGAGGAGACAGGCCCCCGCGGCGAGCGACAGGGTGACCGGGATCGCCTCGGTGAGCTGGGGCCACACATCCTGCTCGGTGCGGAAGGAGTAGCCGAAGCAGGGGGCCGGGCACTTGGTGACATCGGCGCCGTTGGCGTACTCCCGGCCGGCGAACAGGCCCTGGACGAAGTTCCAGAACTGCACCAGCACCGGATCGGCGAGGCCGAGCTTCTGCCGGATGCCCTCGATCGCGGCCTCGTCGGTCTGCTTCCCGGCGAAGAGATACGCCGGATCGGTGCCGGCCCACTTGGGCAGCACGAAGAAGATGCAGAAGGTCGTCAGGGTCACGACCAACAACATCATGGCGACGGCGAACAAGCGCCGGATGACATAAGCAAGCACTGTGCGCGGCCCGGCGGTGGCCCGGGGAACCCCTCATCGGGGTTCCCCGGGCCACCGCCCGAGGCCATCACCTGCCCTTCGGGACTGGCGGGGTGGGCGATGGTGGGAGGTGACTCGTCACCAGGGGCGGTCGGCCCGCCGGCTGGCAGCCGGTGACTTCTACTTGACGACGCCGAGCGAGACGTAGTCGTACCGGCCGTTGTACGCCGCCGAGGAGTAGGCGTTCGTCAGCCGCGAGCTGCGCCAGGTGAAGTTCTTCTCGTAGATGAACGGCATCATCACGGCGAGGTCCGCGACGGCGTGGTTCATCTCCTTGTAGATCTCACCGGCCTTGTCCGGGTCGGTCTCCTTGAGCGCGTCGTCGAAGAGCTTGTTGATCTTCGGGTCGTTGGTCTCGGAGATGTTGTAGTTGCCGTTGGGGACGATGAAGCGGCCGTCCACGATCGGCTGCGAGAAGCCCTGGCCGGTCGGGAAGTCGGGACCCCAGCCGATCATGACCAGACCCAGACCGCGCTTCTTGACCACCGCGGGCGAGCCGGTGATGCTGGCGGACTCGGCGCCGTCCAACGTCTCGACCTGGGCGTTGATGCCGACGGCCTTCAGCGACTCCTGGAGCGCCTCGGCGGTCTGGACCTCGCCCGGGTTGTTGGTGCGGGCGGTGATGTTGGTGGAGAAGCCGTCGGGCTTGCCACAGGCCTTCAGCGCGGCCTTCGCCTTGGCGATGTCCGGCTTGCCCTCACGGGCGAGGATGCCGAAGGGGTCGTAGTCGGAGGAGCCCTTGATGGACTTCGGCAGCATATTGGTGGCGATGTCGCCACCCGCGTCCGGGCCGCCGCGCACGGTCTGCATCGACTTGTAGTCGGCCGCGTAGATCACGGCCTTGCGGCACTCGATGTTGTCGAACGGCGCCACCTTGCTGGCGATGTTGACGTACCGGATGAAGCTGGTCTCGATGTTGTCGACGTTGTCCTTGTGCTGCTTGAGCGCCTTGGTGCGACCCGCCTGCGACATTCCGGTGGCGTTGAGGTCGATGTCGTACTCGCCCTTGATCAGCAGCTCGTCGATCGCCTCGATGTTGGAGTTGATCGTGACGGTGACCTTGTCGGGCAGCGCGGCCCGGATGGGGTCGGACGCCTTCTGCCACTTGTCGTTGCGGACGAGGACGGCACCCTTCTTCGGGGTGTACGACTCGAACTTGTACGGGCCCGAGGAGAACGGCTTGAGCTGGTACTTGCCGCCCGTGTCCTTCTCCTTCTTCACCGGGGAGCCGGTCGGCATGGCGAGCATCTGCTCGAAGTCGCCGTTGGCGGTGGCGAGGTTGAAGACGATCGTCTTGTCGTTCGGGGTCTGGATCGCCTTCAGACCGAGCTTGTCGGCGCTCTTGTCCTTGTAGGGGCCCTTGTACTCGCCCTTGGGGTCCAGGACCTGGCGCAGATAGGCGGGGCCGCCGGTGATGACATCGGTGGCCCAGCTGCGCTGGATGCCGTACTTGATGTCCTGGGCGGTGATCGGCGTGCCGTCCTCCCAGGTGATGCCGTCGCGCAGCTCGTAGGTGTAGGTCTTGCCGTCGTTGGAGACGACACCCTTGGCCTTGGCGAGGTCGGGCACCAGCTCGGCGCCCGCCGGGCCCGGCTTGGGGGCGTACGAGATCAGCTGGCGGGCGTAGAAGCGGGAGAAGTCCCAGGACATGCCGTAGTACTGGCGCTGCGGGTCGGTGGAGTCGAAGTCCTGCTTGCCGATGAACTTCAGCGTGCCGCCCTTCTTGGCGGACTGGTTGGCGACGCCCTTCACCGCGGCGTTGTAGCCGGCGCCCTTGCCGTCGCCCCCCTCCTTGCCGCCGCCACCGCCGCCGCACGCCGCGGTGGCCGTGAGGGCGGCCACGACGAGCGCCGCTCCGGCGATGCGCCTGGTCCTCGACGAACGTTGGGGTGTCATTGTTCCTGCAACCTCCGGGGTAGCGCGGTTCCCGTGGAGCCGGGGACCATCGGGTGCCGCCTGGCCTGCTGTGGCAGGGGCGCGTTCAGTTGTGGGTCGGTCGGTGGTGCTCGGGCGCGGATCGGCGGTGCTCGGGCGCGGCCCGGGGGTCCTCGGGCGCGGCCCGGGGGTTCTCACCGGGTGCCCTTGGGGTCGAGCGCGTCGCGCACGCCGTCGCCGAAGAGGTTGAAGGCCAGCACCGTCACGAAGATCGCGAGCCCGGGGACGACCATGAAGGTCGGATTGGACTCATAGGTGTCCACCGCGGTGGAGAGCATCTGGCCCCAGGAGGCGGTGGGCGGCCGGACCCCCGCGCCGAGGAAGCTGAGCGCGGCCTCGGTGAGGATGTTGGTGGGGATCATCAGCGTGGTGTAGACGGTGATCGGGGCGACCAGGTTGGGCAGCAGCTCCTTGAAGAGCACATAGCGCTGGCCGGCGCCGAGGCTGCGGGCGGCCTCGACGTATTCCTTCTCGCGCAGGGAGAGGGTCTGACCCCGGACGATGCGTCCGACGTAGGGCCAGCCGAAGAAGCCGATCACCAGGACCAGGATGGTGATGCGGACATTGCTGCCGGTCATGCCCAGCAGGTCGTTGGGGAGGACCGAGACCAGCGAGATGATGAAGAGAAGCTGCGGGAAGGCCAGCAGCATGTCCATCACCCGGCTGATGGCGGAGTCGACCCAGCCGCCGAAGTAGCCGGCGATGATCCCGAGGACGGTGCCCAGCACCACGGCCACCACGGCCGCGAGGAAGGCGACCAGCAGCGAGATCCGCGCCCCGTAGACGACCCGGCTGAAGACATCGCGCCCGTTGTTGGGTTCGACGCCCAGCAGGTGCTCGGAGCTGATGCCGCCGTAGGAGCCGATGGGGGTGCCGAAGAGCGGGTCGATCTTGTCCTGGTGGAACTGGTTGGGCGGATGGCCCAGCAGGCTGACGATCAGGGGGGCGAAGACCGCGACGACGACGAGGAGGAGCACGACGACACCGCCGGCGAGCGCGAGCTTGTCCCGCTTGAGGCGGGCCCAGGCGATCTGCCGCAGCGACCGTCCCTCGACCGACGTGCCGGCTGCGGTCGCCGCGGCATCGACGGTCGCGGACTTCTCCGCGTCCACGCTGGTGTCGTGCAATGGTGCCGTCATCGTGGTGGGGACCCCTCTCGGCCGGAGGTATCCGGCCCGTACCCGCCGCTGAAGCGGCTTCTCTCACAACATCGGGTGCACCAAGGCCACTTGATACGAGTACGTACCGGTGCGGCGCTCCGTACACGGGGGGAATCTTCCCTTGCTGCGGGAGTCTTCAATGGTCGTGCGACCAGCCGCCAGCCCCCTCGGTGAATGGTTGCTCAAACGTGATGCGCGTAGAGGGATTCCGTTATCCGGACGGCGCCGTTGGCTGAGCGGGACGCCATCTTCCGTCTACTGATGGGTAGTTGACGGAATCGGAGGGAGGGGACCGACGGAACCGCCCTGGGATTCCATGGTGTTGAGCGGGACCGGGTGGTGAATTCACCGGAGGATGGGGGTGGGTACCGTGGAACGAAGGCGGGGTGGGGTGGGTGGCGTCCGCTGAAACGAGCGAGCCCCGAACGCGTTTGCGTTCGGGGCGGGTTGGGTATCCGGCGGCCCCCGGAGTTCCGCGCGGGTGCCGCGATCGCGGGTGCCCCGGCGGCTGCCGGCCCCCGCGGTGATCACGGTGATTCCGGTGATTCCTGAGTGATCACGTGTGATCGAGGGGCCGGGCGGGGCCGGTGGGGCGGTGGGCCGGAGGGGCGGTGGATCAGCGGGGTGGGATCGGCGGAACGGGCGGGGCCGGCGGGTAGCCGTAGCCGGCGGCGGGGCGGTCGGGGGCGCCGTGCGCCTCCCGGTCGTAGAACGGACGGGCGTGGGCCCGCAGCCACATCGTCACCGGGTCGTACTCGTCCGACATCGCGACCGTCGACACCGGCAGCCCCTCGGGGACCGCCGCGATCGACTGCTGCATCATCGCCCGGGCCGCGTCCACCGATGGCCGGCCGGTGTCGTAGAGATCCAGCCCGATGACGAGATACGGGGCACCCAGCGCGGGCTGCACCCAGGCCCGGCGCAGCGATCTGACGGCCGGGGTGCGGTGGGCGTTCTGCGAGAGCAGGGCGTAGAAGTGCGGGATCTCGATGGCCGGCTCGGAGAGCCGCAGCGGACCGGCGGGCATCCGCTCCAGGCCCGTGGCGATCCGGCGCAGATCCGGCCAGGGGATGCCGACTCCACCGCCGGGAGCGTGCGGATTCAGCCAGATCCCCCAGCGCTCGGGGAAGAGGGTGCGGGCGATGTCGGCGCCCGAGACCCTCTCATGGGCCCGGTTCCAGCCGGAGACGGCCAGCTCCTGCGCGGAGGTGACACAGGGGGCGTACCCGGCGCCGTCGATCTCCATATTGCCGTACTGGGCGTCAGGAGAACCGGGCATACCGTGCCAGAGCAGCATCCAGACCTGGCCGGTGGCCGGGTCGGCGAGCGCCTTGAGCAGTGCCTCGTACGCGTCGTAGCGCCCGGGCGACACCTGGCGCAGCATGTGCTCGACCTGCCCGGCCGCAGCGGTGCCTGACGCGCTCACCCTGGTTCCGCCCCTCTCCGACTCCATGGGAACCAGCTTAATCGGCCGCCTTGACGCCGACTTGACGACCTTCGGGACTACGCGTGATCGCGCTGATAGAAGGGGCGCATCCGCGCCAGCATCCAGTCGGCGACGGGGTCCTGGGCCACATCGAGAAGGATGAGATTGACCGGCCAGGGCGTCTGGACCCGGCCGAGCGCCCGGCCGAGGGCGTCGAGCGCGGGGGTGCCGTCCGGGGAGTCGAGCTGGACGCCGACGAAGAGGGAGGGCGGACCGGCCTCCACGGAGGCGAGGGCGCGGCGCGCGGTGCGGACGGTCCCCGCCTCCTGGAACTCGCCGGCCGCCGCCGCCAGGAAGTCGACCGGCTCCTCCTGCCAGTCCGGCTCGAAGAGCCGCACCCGCCCGCCGGCGGGCGGGCCCTCCGGGTGCCGGCACAGCTCGGCGACGGCGGGCGGGGGCAGCGGGGCGCCGACCGCGCCGCCCGGGTTCACGGCGATGCCGAGCTGCGGGGGCAGGCCCCGGGCAAACTCGCGGGCGGGGGCGACGGTGAAGGACATATGGGGGCCGACGCAGCTCATGAACTGCTGCTCGGAGCTGAAGACGGGGACATAGGCGGCGCCGTCGATCTCCAGGGTGGGGAGGTCGAGGTCGCGGCTCTCCGGGGAGCCGCCGTTGGGGAGGGGGACCCAGAGGGGGCTGCGGCCGAGGACCTCCAGGAGGCGGGGGGTGGCGGAGGGGGTGTCGAGGGAGGCGGTGAGGGCCTCCTCCAGCTCGTTGGCCGGCCAGCCGGCGGTGTGCGGCTGTGCCTGATCCGGAATGGTCATGTCGCTGGCCCTCTCCCCCGGCTGCGCCGGTCGTCCCCACGGCTTTCCCCATGACCCTAATGCCGCCGGGCCCTCCCCTCGAACCCGCCGGGGCACGACATCCAGCCCCTCCGGCGGTGGAGAGCGGGAGTTCGGGGGCCGGCCCCCGACGGAGGCCCGCACCGTGCGGCCACCTGTCGCACAGGGTCCGTCCTCAAACTCCCCAGAGCTGCCTCTGGGAGGCACCCCGGACCGGCTGAGTCCGCTCGGGCACTCCGTGGCACAGGGCGGGCCGCTACGGTGAGGGCTCGAAGGTCAAGTGGGTCAGGGCCGTCGTCGCGTCGCGGTCCAGCAGAACCGCCGACGCGCACCCGGCGGGCAGCCTCCCCGCCTCCGCGTCGGCGATCAGACGCCCCACCCCCCTGCGGTGCCGCGCGAACGCGTACCCGGAGACCCCCCGCCCCCGCTCCCGCTGCCCCTGCCGCGCCACCTGCGGCGGCACATCCAGCAGCACCAGATGGAGTGCCGTCCCCCGGCTCCGGGCCCGCCGGGCCAGCCAGCGCCGCACCCACGCCTGCGTACCGCAGTCGTGCACCACCACACTCTCCCCGGAGCGCAGCGCCCGCCGCAGCCCGGCGTAGTGCGCGATACGGACGAGCGGGCGGTAGACCGCGTACGGCAGAAACCCCGGCGCACGCGCGTCCCACCGGTCCCGCGCGTCCTGCGAATCGATCCCCCGGCCCCGCGCGGCACGCCTGATCAGGGTGGATTTTCCGCTCCCCGGCAGCCCGGACACCACCACCACATCCCCGGCGGCGAACATCAGCCGCCGAGGGCTGCGCCCGGCGCGCCCCCGCAGATCCCGCAGGACCGGGACCGGCGCCCCCAGCCCGCCCCGGAGCCGCCGGGCCGCTACCGGCTGTGGCTGCGCGGGCACGCCCGCGGTCGCGGCGCAGGCACCACCGGAGTGCTGCAACGTCATCACACCCTCCCCCTCGTCAGGTCACCCACACACTTGCCCAAGAAGCGTAAAGAAATGGTAATGGGACACAACTGATTTGCTGTTGAGGCGCGTCCGTGAAGTGGCGCGCCTCCCCCTCGCGCCGTTCCCCGCGCCCGGCGCGGAACGAGCCCCGCCCCACCCCCCATCCGACCCCGATGCGTGCAATGATGTGGCCCCAAACTGCATACCGGCCGCTTGAATCCGCGCGGGAGAGTCCCGGTCACCTCGGTGCCGGGCGCCGAAGGAGCAAGTTCCTCCCTTGAATCTCTCAGGCCCCGTACCGCGTGCGATGAGGCAGATCTGAAAAGCGGGCCGCCGCCGTGCGGCTCCACCCAAGGTGCAAGTCACGACCATCCGTACGCGGGGTCGCGACGAACCTCTCAGGTTCCGATGACAGATGGGGAGGATTGTCCTCGTCCGCCATGCCTTGGGAGCTTTATCCATGAGTAATGCCCCCCGCCACACCGCGCTCGACGCCCTCCATCGCTCACTGGGCGCGACCATGACCGACTTCGCGGGCTGGGACATGCCCCTGCGGTACGGCAGTGAGCGCGACGAGCACCTGGCGGTCCGCACGCGGGCCGGTCTCTTCGACCTCTCCCACATGGGCGAGATCACCGTCACCGGCCCGGGCGCGGCCGCGCTGCTGGACTACGCCCTGGTGGGGAACATCGGCTCGGTGGGCGCCGGCCGCGCCCGCTACACCATGATCTGCCGCGAGGACGGCGGCATCCTGGACGACCTGATCGTCTACCGGCTCGGCGAGACCGAGTACATGGTCGTGGCCAACGCCGGCAACGCCCAGACCGTCCTGGACGCGATCACCGAACGCTCGGCCGGCTTCGACGCCGAGGTGCGCGACGACCGGGACGCCTACGCGCTGATCGCGGTGCAGGGCCCCGAGTCCCCCGGCATCCTGAAGTCGGTCACCGACGCCGATCTGGACGGACTGAAGTACTACGCGGGCCTGCCGGGCACCGTCGCCGGGGTTCCCGCGCTGATCGCCCGTACCGGCTACACCGGCGAGGACGGCTTCGAGCTGTTCGTCGAGCCCCGGTACGCGGAGCGGCTCTGGCAGGCGCTGACCGAGGCCGGCGCCCCCGCCGGACTGGTCCCCTGCGGACTCTCCTGCCGCGACACCCTGCGCCTGGAGGCGGGCATGCCGCTGTACGGGCATGAGCTGACCACCGCGCTCACCCCCTTCGACGCGGGTCTCGGCCGGGTCGTGAAGTTCGAGAAGGAAGGCGACTTCATCGGGCGGAAGGCTCTGACGGCCGCCGCCGAGCGCGCCGCGACCAGCCCGCCGCGCAAGCTGGTCGGGCTGATCGCCCAGGGCCGGCGGGTCCCCCGCGCGGGGTACGGAGTGGTGGCCGGCGGATCGGTGATCGGCGAGGTCACCTCCGGCGCGCCCTCCCCGACGCTGGGGAAGCCGATCGCCATCGCCTATGTGGACGCGGAGCACGCCGGGCCCGGCACCGAGGGCGTCGGGGTCGACATCCGCGGCACACACGAGCCGTACGAGGTCGTCGCGCTGCCCTTCTACAAGCGCGCGAAGTAGCGCCTTCCCCGCTCTTCCCCTCTTTCCCGCGCTTCGGCGGTGGCCCCGGCGTCACGCACCGTGACACGAGGCGGCGCCCGACGTGACCAGCGGCACTCCCCATCACCCCCCGTCCGTTCATCCCCCCTTCCCGCGTACAGGAGAATTCAGGTCATGAGCAACCCCCAGCAGCTGCGCTACAGCAAGGAGCACGAGTGGCTGTCGGACGCCGAGGACGGCGTGTCGACGGTCGGGATCACCGAGTTCGCGGCAGGCGCGCTCGGAGATGTCGTCTTCGCCCAGCTCCCCGAGGTGGGCGACACCGTGACCGCGGGCGAGACCTGCGGTGAGCTGGAGTCGACCAAGTCCGTCAGCGATCTGTACTCGCCCGTGTCCGGTGAGATCACCGAGGCGAACCAGAACGTGGTGGACGACCCCTCGCTGGTGAACAGTGCCCCCTTCGAGGGCGGCTGGCTGTTCAAGGTGCGCGTGAGCGAGGAGCCGAAGGATCTGCTCTCCGCCGACGAGTACACCGCCTTCTCCAGCAACTGACCACGACCACGACAGGGACCCGAGATGTCGCTTCTCAACACCCCTCTCCATGAGCTGGACCCCGATGTCGCCGCCGCCGTCGACGCCGAGCTCCACCGTCAGCAGTCCACCCTGGAAATGATCGCCTCGGAGAACTTCGCTCCGGTCGCGGTCATGGAGGCCCAGGGCTCGGTCCTCACCAACAAGTACGCCGAGGGCTACCCCGGGCGCCGCTACTACGGCGGCTGTGAGCACGTCGACGTGGTCGAGCAGATCGCGATCGACCGGGTGAAGGCGCTCTTCGGCGCCGAGCACGCCAATGTGCAGCCCCACTCGGGTGCCCAGGCGAACGCGGCGGCGATGTTCGCCCTGCTCAAGCCCGGCGACACCATCATGGGTCTGAACCTCGCGCACGGCGGGCACCTCACCCATGGCATGAAGATCAACTTCTCGGGCAAGCTCTACGACGTCGTCGCGTACCACGTGGACGAGGCCACCGGCCAGGTCGACATGGCCGAGGTCGAGAAGCTCGCCAAGGAGTCCCGTCCGAAGCTGATCGTGGCCGGCTGGTCCGCCTACCCGCGCCGGCTGGACTTCGCCGCCTTCCGCCGGATCGCGGACGAGGTCGGCGCCTATCTGATGGTCGACATGGCCCACTTCGCGGGCCTGGTCGCGGCGGGTCTGCACCCCAACCCGGTGCCGCACGCCCATGTCGTGACCACGACCACCCACAAGACGCTGGGCGGCCCCCGGGGCGGAGTGATCCTCTCGACCCAGGAGCTGGCCAAGAAGATCAACTCCGCGGTCTTCCCCGGTCAGCAGGGCGGCCCGCTGGAGCATGTCATCGCGGGCAAGGCGGTCTCCTTCAAGATCGCCGCGACCGAGGACTTCAAGGAGCGCCAGCAGCGCACCCTGGACGGCGCCCGTATCCTCGCCGAGCGCCTGGTGCGGGACGATGTCACGGAGCACGGTGTCTCCGTGCTCTCCGGCGGTACGGATGTCCACCTGGTCCTCGTCGACCTGCGCGAGTCCGAGCTGGACGGCCAGCAGGCCGAGGACCGCCTCCACGAGGTGGGCATCACGGTCAACCGCAACGCCGTCCCGAACGACCCGAGGCCCCCGATGGTCACCTCGGGCCTGCGGATCGGCACCCCGGCGCTGGCCACCCGCGGCTTCGGTGAGGACGACTTCCGCGAGGTCGCCGACATCATCGCCGAGGCGCTGAAGCCGTCGTACGACACCGAGGCGCTGAGCGCCCGCGTGTCCGCGCTGGCCGCGAAGCACCCGCTGTACCCGGGGCTGTAGGACCGAGGGGGCCGGCCCGCGACCCGGGCCGGCCCTCCACGGCGATTCCGGGGGCACCACGCACACTGGAAGGTGAGCGCGGTGCCCCCGCCCGTCCCCCCGCCCCACCCCGTCCGTCCCGCTCGATCTGCACCACCCCGGCAGACAACGGCGTCTACCAACCCCTAGGAGTCCCCCGTGGCCATCTCGGTCTTCGACCTGTTCTCGATCGGCATCGGCCCCTCCAGCTCGCACACGGTCGGCCCGATGCGCGCCGCCCGGATGTTCGCCCGCCGGCTGAAGAACGAAGGACTGCTGGAGCGGACCGCCTCCGTCCGGGCCGAGCTGTACGGCTCCCTCGGCGCGACCGGCCACGGCCACGGCACCCCCAAGGCCGTACTCCTCGGTCTGGAGGGCAGCTCGCCCCGGACGGTCGACGTGGAGGGCGCCGACGACCAGGTGGAGAAGATCAAGTCCTCGGGGCGCCTCAGCCTCCTCGGCACCCATGAGATCGACTTCGACTTCGACAGCGATCTGATCCTGCACCGCCGCGAGACACTGCCGTACCACGCCAACGGCATGACCGTCCTCGCGTACGACACCGAGGGCGCCACGGTCCTGGAGAAGACGTACTACTCGGTCGGCGGCGGCTTCGTCGTCGACGAGGACGCGGTGGGCGAGGACCGGATCAAGCTCGACGACACCGTCCTGAAGTATCCTTTCCGCACCGGTGACGAGCTGCTCCGGCTGACCCGTGAGACCGGGCTCTCGATCTCCGCGCTGATGCTGGAGAACGAGCGCGCCTGGCGCACCGAGGACGAGATCCGCACCGGTCTGCTGGAGATCTGGCGGGTCATGCAGGCGTGTGTCTCCCGGGGCATGTCCCGCGAGGGCATCCTCCCCGGCGGCCTCAAGGTCCGCCGCCGCGCCGCCAACTCCGCCCGCCAGCTCCGCGCCGAGGGCGATCCGCTGGCCCGCGCGATGGAGTGGATCACCCTCTACGCCATGGCCGTGAACGAGGAGAACGCGGCGGGCGGCCGGGTCGTGACCGCCCCCACCAACGGCGCCGCGGGCATCATCCCGGCGGTGCTGCACTACTACATGAACTTCGTCCCCGGCGCGGACGACGAGGGCGTGGTCCGCTTCATGCTCTCGGCCGGCGCGATCGGCATGCTCTTCAAGGAGAACGCCTCCATCTCCGGCGCCGAGGTCGGCTGCCAGGGCGAGGTCGGCTCCGCCTGCTCCATGGCGGCCGGCGCCCTCGCCGAGGTCCTGGGCGGCACCCCCGAGCAGGTCGAGAACGCGGCCGAGATCGGCATGGAACACAACCTCGGCCTGACCTGCGACCCGGTCGGCGGCCTGGTCCAGATCCCGTGCATCGAGCGCAACGGAATGGCGGCGGTGAAGGCCGTCACGGCGGCGAAGATGGCGATGCGCGGCGACGGCAGCCACAAGGTCTCCCTCGACAAGGTCATCAAGACCATGAAGGAGACTGGGGCGGACATGTCGGTGAAGTACAAGGAGACGGCGCGGGGCGGGCTCGCGGTGAACATCATCGAGTGCTGAGCGTGTCGTGACGGGTGGGCCCTGACCAGCGCTTTTGTTCTTTCGGCGCGGTCAGGGCCCTTCCCTGCCCGCACGGCGGAATCCCTGAAAAGTCCCTGCCGACGCAGCCACGCACGGCTGCGCGAGGAGTCAGCCGCCCGAGCGGCCTTTGAGGAAGCCGGGGTGCTGTGCGCGCAGGGCCGTGGGGAAGACGATCCGGACTGGCTGTACTGGATCAAGGCGAACGCTGCCCGATCACCGGACCGAATCCGGTCATTCAATGGCGAGTCCACACCGACAAGTGTCCGCAGGGGCAGGCCGGTTCCATGGCTCGACGAAAGAGTTTCCGCCGACTGCGGCGGAGTCCCCTCCCCACGCCCCGGTCCGGCCCAGGGGAGCGCCCATCACCCGCGGCGGCGGGCTGCCCCTTTCCCGCCCCATTGCCTAGGCTCACGCGTGTGCAGTGGCAGCAGTTGCTCGGCTTCGTCGTCGCGGTCGTCCCTCTCACCCTGATCCCGGGCGCCAGCTTCACCCTCGTCACCCAGCGGGTGATCGCCGGCTCCCGGGCCGATGGAGTGCTCGTCACCCTTGGTACGGCGACCGGGCTCCTGGTGCACGCGGCCTTCGCCGCCGTCGGGGTGTCGGCGCTGGTCATGTCGTCGGCTCAGGCACTGACGGTGGTGAAGCTGCTGGGCGCCCTCTATCTCGTCTGGCTGGGCGTGACCACCTGGCGTTCCGCGCGCCGGAGTGAGACGCCGAACACGCGGGGGCGGCCGCGGCTGCCGTGGGGACGGCTCGGGGGATACGGGCAGGGGTTCTGGTCCGATGTGCTCAACCCGAAGGCCGCCTCGGTCTATCTGACGCTGGTGCCGCAGTTCCTGACCTCCAGCCACCCCGTCGCACCGCAGATCGCCGTGCTCGCGGTCGCGCATGTGGGTGTCGTCGTCACCTGGCTCCTCTTCTGGACGTCGGTGGTCTCCGCCGCGCGGACCGTCATCGACACACCCCGGTTCCGGCGTGCGATGGCCCGCGCGGCGGGCGCGGTGCTGGTTGCCCTGGGGGTGCGTACCGCGGTGGTGCGGTGAGCGGAGGGTTCAGTCACGGGGAGCGGGCCGGTGGGCGCACTCCGCCCAGACCGTCTTTCCCGGGCCCACCCGGTCCGCCACACCCCAGCGGGTGGCGAGGGCGTCGACCAGGACCATGCCGCGGCCGTGGGCGTCGTCCGAGCGGGGGGTGACGCGGGCCGGCTGGGCGGGGTGGGCGTCGGAGACCTCGACGCGGACGACGCCGCGTCCGTCGTCGCAGGAGAGGTGGAGCGCGAAGTCCCGTCCGGGTACGTGGCCGTGCAGCACCGCGTTCGAGGCCAGCTCGGCGACCACCAGCGTGACCGCGTCGGAGAACTCCGTCCCGCGCGGGTGGCCCCACTCGATGAGCTGATGGGTGGCGAGCAGCCGCGCCAGACGGGCGCCGCGCCGGGTCGCGGAGAAACGCTGGGTGAAGGTGCGGGCGGGGGTCAGCGCGGAGGTGTGAGGGGAGGTCATGAGAGCAGATTCCGGGAACGTCCCCCCGGTGAACAGGGACGTTCCCGATACAGGCGGCGGTGTCCCGGTGGCGGGTCGGGAGGCCGTACGGAGCCTCCGGAGCGAGGAATTCCGCGCGGTGTGACGTACATCCGTGCGGGAGTGGTCCCCTGAGGGTGACAGCTGGGCGGCGGCGGGCCGGGGGGCCCGAAGAGCCGCAGGTCGGTGGGGGCGCAACCCATACAGATTTCCTTGTACTGGTTGACTCCCTGGACTGGGTGGGTCACTGCCCGTGACCATGGTGGCCGTCGGCGTTGTACCGAGCGGCACAAGTCGGGTACGGGTACGAAAGGCGGGCGGGCTGCTATGGCGGCGGAGAACGGAGCCGGGACAGGGAGCGTCGGCGAAGCCGAACTGTCGGACAGTCTCAGAACCTTCGGCGCGGTGCTGAAGGCCCTGCGGGACGAAGCCCGGCTGACCCAGGAGCAGTTCGCTCCCCGGGTGCGGTACTCGGTGGCGTACATCGCCAAGATCGAGCAGGGCAAACGTTTCCCGCCGAGGGCTCTTCTGGACCGGTCGGAAGCGGTGTTGGGCCCGGTGGCGGCACGGGTGCTGGTGGCGGCGGCACGGAGCCTGACACGGAAGGCGGGGCTGGCGTCCTGGTTTCAGCAGTGGGCGGGGATCGAGGAAGAGGCGATCTCGCTGTACGCGTACGAGTGCAGTGTCATTCCGGGGTTGCTCCAGCCGGAGGCGTACATCCGGGCGGTGTTCGAGCGACGGCTTCCGCACCTGACGGAGGAGCAGTTCGAACAGCAGGTGGCAGGGCGGTTGGCCAGGCAACAGCTGATGACCGAGTTGCCGAACACCGCCTTCAGCTTCATCATCGAGCAAGCCCTGCTGGAACGTGGTCTGGGTGGTGCCGAGATCACCAAGGCTCTTCTGGACAATCTGCTCGCCATGGGCGGTCTCCGCAATGTGGAGATCCAGGTGATGCCCCTGCGCCAGGCGGATCATTCGGGATTCGAGGGGCCGATGCGACTTGCCGAGACGGACGAGCACCGCTGGATCGGCTACGTCGAAGCCCATGACAGCAGCATGCTGATCACCGATCCCAAAGCTGCCAGCGCCATGCTCCAGCGCTATGGCAAGATGCGCTCACAGGCTCTGAGCCGTCAGGCCACCACGAGCCTGCTGGAGCAGATGCGAGGAGCATGATGAGCACCACGGAACTGGTCTGGTTCAAGAGCAGCTACAGCGGCGGCGGGGGCGGCGACTGCGTCGAAATCGCCCTGAGAGCCGATGCCGTCCTGATCCGGGACTCCAAGGACACACGGCGGACACCTCTCGTCGTATCCCCCCACGCCTGGGCCGACTTCACCACACTCGCGGCGGAGGTGCGGTGACACTGATCTGGCGCAAGAGCAGCTACAGCGGCGGAGGCGGCGGCAACTGCGTCGAGGTCGCCGCCTGGTTCAAGAGCAGCCACAGCGATGGCGGCGGCGGCGACTGCGTCGAAATCTCGGTGAGAACCGAAGCCGTTCTGGTCCGGGACTCCAAGGACACCGAGCGCACCCCGCTCACCGTGTCCCCGAGTGCCTGGGCCGACTTCACCACACTGGCGGCCGGCTCTCGGCTCTGAGAGCCGTCGGCGCGGGCGGGTCCGGGATTCCGGGTCCGCCCGTGCGTGGGGCTCCCGCCGGGCGCGGGTCGTCGTCCGTCAGGGACGCCAGGCAGCCGCGTACCAGGCCCCGCATCGTCCAGAGGAACACCGCATCGTCACCCAGCTCCCGGGCGTGGACGTGCTTGATGGGGAAGACCGAGAACTCCGGCGTCATCTGGGCCAGCACCTCCGTCCGCTGGGTGCGGGAGGCCGGGGTGCCGAAGACCGCCGTCGCGGCGATCGCCTGCTGGGCCACCGTGGACGCCATCCACGACGCCTGCCACGGTTCGAGTCCCAGCCGCACCAGACGCAGATGGGTCTGTTCGAAGCGGGCCATGCTCACCCGCGAGCCCGACTGGAGCTGGGAGAGATAGCCCGCGATCCCCGGGTGGTCCGTCACCAGCGCGCGCAGCGACACCGCGAGCGCCAGCAGGAAGTCCTCGACCGATTCGCCGTCGGTGTCCGGGGGGCTCCAGCGTTCCAGGATGCCCTCCGCGACCAGGAGTCGCAGTGATGCCTGGGACGGCACGTGTTTGTAGAGGGCGACCCGGGTGACGCCTAAGCTCTCGGCCACCGCCTGCACGGTGACCTCGTCCAGGGTCAGGGCGATACCGGCCTCGATGACCGCCTTGCGCGTGACCGTCCGTGGGCGCCCCCTCGGCGGTCGCCCGCCGATCGCTTCGGTTGTCATCCGCACAACAGTAGTCGCCGTAACGGGCTCACCAGGGCCGATCAGCGAATGCCCAGTCGTGCGCTCACCCAGTGCGGGTCCGGCACCACCGTCATGACCGCCGAGACGGCGACGATCACGGCCAGTACGGCGAGTTCGGCGCGGGCCGGGTTCCGGGCGTCCGGCCGGCCTCGGAGCATCCGGCGGCGGGCGGCCAGGGCCAGCGCGCAGGCGAGGGCGACCAGCAGCAGCTTGACGATCAGCACCCTGCCGTACGCCGAGGTGAGGACCACATCGGCGGGGAGCTTGCGCAGCGTGGAGGCGGTGCCGGTGAGGGCGAGGGCGGCCAGCAGCCAGGCGGCGGGGCGGGCGTAGCGGGCCAGGGCGGCGAGGGCCGCCGGGCGGTCGGCGCGGTGGAGCCACATCAGGCGCAGGGCGTAGAGGAGTCCGCCCGCCCACAGGGACGCGGCCGGCAGATGGACGGCGGTCAGCGCGGTGCCGATCTCGGGGGTGTACTGCTCCGGGTGGGCGCGCACCGACTCCGCCGCGACGACGGCGGTCAGCGGGAGGAGCGCGAGCCCGGGGCGGCGCAGGGCGGCACAGCCGGCGGCGGCGAGGAAGCCGTTGGCGGTGATGAGGAGGAGCCGGCCGTCCCGGGTGCCGTACGCGGTGGTCATGTCGATGGCGCTGACCTCGGCCAGGACGGCGATCTGGCCGGCCGAACCGGCCGCTCCGGCGAGTGCGGCGTACAGCGACCAGCCGCGCGGCAGGGCGCCGGGGGGTGCCAGCCGGGCACCGGCGAGTTCGCCGAGGTGGACCGCGAGGGCGGCGAGGACGGCCGTGCGCAGGACGGTGGTGGCTCCGGCGGCGGGGACCTTCAGCTCGCCGGTGCCCCGGGCGGCGAGATCGCCGCCGAAGAGGGCGGCGAGAAGGGCGATGAGCCCGCTCGTGAGGACGAGGGCGGCGGTCCGGCGGGCCGACCGGCGCGCGGCTCTGCGGCGGGCGGCCCGGCCGGGGGCCGGGGCCGGGCTCTGCTGGGGGGTGACGGCGGGGCCGTCACCGGGTGTCGCTGCCATGGCGCGGGTGACCGCTCCGGACCACCCCCCGGCGGCCGGGGCGAACGCCCCGGCCGGGTGCCGGGGAGCCGCTCCGGCAGGGTCAGGCCTTGTTCTTGTTGAGCGCGTCCCAGAACTCCTCGAAGGTCAGCCGACCGTCGCCGTTGGCGTCCTTGGTCTTGATGATGGCCTCGGCGACGGTCTCGGTGACATTGAAGTCGCCCAGCTGCGCCATGACGCTCTTGTACTCCGCGGCCGTGATGAGGCCGTCGCCGTCCAGGTCGTACCGCTCGAACGCCTTGCGCGCCGCTTCGATGTCCGCCACTGCTTACGCCCCTCCTAGGTGCACTGCGCACTACTGATGGAGATCAGATTATCGGCCCGCCCCGGTCGCTCCGTGCCAGGGGCCGTGGGCGACGATGGCGGCATGAGCGATGAACTGGCCCGTATCCTGCACGCCGCCGCCCGGGGGGAGTTCCCTCCGCCGGACGGCGGTACGACGGTGATCGGGCAGCCGAACGCCCGGGACGCGGGGGTGCTGGCGCTGACGGCGCACTCGGTGGTCTTCACGGACGAGGACCCGGAGTGGGTACGGGACCGGCTGGCGGCCACCCCGTCGGACTGGCTCGCCGCCTCGGTGCACCCGGTCTTCCTGGCCGCGATGCTGGCGCGGACGGGCCGGGTGATGGACACCGTCGACCTGGTGACGGCCGCCACGAGACTGCCGGGTCTGCCGGAGCCGGAGCTGCGGGAGATCGAGGACCCGGAGCACCCCCGGGTGGCGCGCGCCATGAAGCACCGGGACGGGGTGCGGGTGTGGGCGGCGGACGGCGGGCTGCTGGTACTCGGCCGGGGACTCGCGGGCCGCTGGGAGGCGGCGATCGAGGTGGACGAGGAGGCGCGCGGCCGGGGGCTCGGGCGGAGCCTCGCGGTGGCGGCCCGTCAGCTCGTGCCGGACGAGGTGGTGTGGGCGCAGCAGGCGCCGGGGAACGCCCGCAGTGTGCGGACGTTCCAGGCGGCGGGCTTCCGGCCGGTCGGCTCGGAAGCCCTCTTCTCGGCGCCCTAGGCCGTCTCTTCCGGATCTTGCCGGGCTCGCGAGCCCTGGTGCCGCGCCTCGCCGGTCCGGCCTGATCCGGGAGAAACTCCCCGGAGCCGCACTGGAGGTGGCCCGGAGACGTCTCGGGGAGGCGCCTCGGGGAGGGGCCGGGCGGGCACGAGGAGCCCGGCCCGGCCCGTGGCGGGCGTCAGCGGAAGACCCCCGTGTGGCCGAGCGAGTAGCGGCCCGGCTGCGGATAGACCGCGAGGCCGTGGGGGCCGTCGCCGACCGGGATGCGGGCCAGCTGCTTCCCGGTGCGGGTGTCGATGGCGTACACCTCGGCGTCGTACCGGCCGGAGAGCCAGAGGACCTTCCCGTCCGCCGAGACTCCGCCCATGTCGGGGCTGCCGCCGTCCGGCAGCCACCACTTCTTCGCGAGCTTGTTCTTGGCGAAGTCGAAGACGGAGACGGAGCCCTCACCCCGGTTGGGGATGTACATCTCCCGGGAGTCCCGGGAGATGTAGAGGCCGTGGGCGCCCTCGCCGGTGGGCATCAGCCGGGGGGTGGTGAACTTCTCGCCGTCGAGCACCCACACGCCGTGGGCCATCATGTCGGCGATGTAGAAGGTCTTGCCGTCCGGGGAGATCTTCACATCCTGCGGCATCGCGCCCTCGAACGGCAGCTTCTGCTGGCCGACGACCTCCATTCTCTCGGTGTCGACCTTCAGCAGCTCGCCGGAGAACTCGCAGGAGACGACGAAGTAGCGGCCGTCGGCGGAGAAGTCGGCGTGGTTGACCCCGAAGCAGGTCACCGGGGTGGTCTTCACCCGGTCCATGGTGTGCGGGTCGCGGAAGACCAGTTCGCGGTCGAGGGAGGCCATGACGACGGCGTGCTTGCCGTTGGGGGTGAAGTAGAGGTTGTACGGGTCGTGGACCTCGACCGGTTCGCCCGCCTCGCCGTTGGCGGGGTTGATGGGGGTGAGGGTGTGGCCCCGGTTGTTGTTGACCCAGAGCGTCTTGAGGTCCCAGGACGGGACGACGTGCTGCGGCTGGATGCCGACCGGGATGGTCTCCAGGATCTCGTAGGTCTTGGGGTCGATGACCGTGACGGTGTTGTCGTTGGTGTTGGGGACGTACACCCGGGAGGGGAACTTCCGCACCACCGGGGAGAGCATCCCCGGCCGGTCGGCGGCGTAGATGTCCTTCGGGTCGAGCACCGGCGGCATGCCGGGCAGCCCGGCCGGGGCGGCCGGCTCGGGCCTGGGGGGCGGGGCCGCCGCCTTCGACCTCTCGCGCTCGGTGCCGCCGGGCTGTTGCGGGATCTCCGCGCCACAGCCCGCGAGGAGGGCGATCAGGGCCCCGGCCGCCAGCGCGCCGGCCCGCCGGGTGAGTCTCAGTGGTGTGGTTCCTGGGTGCATCAGCTCAGCAGCTCCGTGGTGGTCACCGCACGCAGTCCGCGGCGGTCGAGATCGTCGAGGAGGGCGGGCAGCGCGGCGACCGTGTCCGCGTAGCCGAAGTGCAGGCTCACCACCGATCCGCGCTGGATCTGCCCGGTGACCGTGCGGGTCACGGCCGCGGCCCCGGGGGAGGTGAAGTCGAGGGAGTCGAGGTCGTACGAGAGGACGTGCGGGTAGCCGGCCCGGTGGGCGAGGCGGGTGATCCTGGGGGTGGCGCGCTGGGTGCGGGAGGGGCGGAACCAGGTGCCGATGGAGCCGGTGAGTCTGCGGAGCCGGTCGGCGCAGCCGGTGATCTCGGCGTAGGCGTCGGCGTCGGACATCTCGGTGATGGTGAGATGGCGCTGGGTGTGGTTGCCGAGGTCGTGGCCGCCGTCGAGGATGCGGCGGGCGAGATCCGGGTGGTCGTCGAGCCAGCCGCCGACGGCGAGGACGGTGACGCGGGCGTCCGCGCGGGCGGCTTCGGCGAGGACGGCCCGGGCGGTGGCCGGGTCGCCGCCGCCGTGGAAGGTGAGTGCCACCCGGTCGCGGTCGCGGGGGCCGTGGACGATCTGCGCGGGCTGTCCGGGGAAGCGGCGGGCGGCGGGGGCCGGCCGGTGCGCGGGCCGGTGGGCCGGGCGCGGCGGGGCGGTGGAGGCGGGGGGCGCGGGCAGGTCCGGGGGCGGGAGGTCGGCGCGGGCCGGCGCCCGGTCGCGGGCGCGGCCCTCACCCGCGCAGCTCGTGGCCAGGCCCGCGGCGGTGGCCAGGGCCGCGGTCCGCAGGGCGCGGCGGCGGTCGATCGGGGTCACGGAGAGGGAGCGTAGGCCCGATTTGCGCAAAAAATGATGATTGCCCGCACGGGTGGCGTCTGCGGGTCGCGCCGGGCGGGGGCGGACCCACGGTCCATCTGATGCGGACAGATCAAGGAAACATTCGCCGCAAGCGAACTTCACGCACTATTTACCAGGCGAGTGGCTCAGCTCACCTGGGATTCACAAAAGATCTATCACCATTCGCCCCTTATGTCGGAGTAGAGGATTTTGATCCGGCGGCCCCCGTCTGCCATAGTCGCTGACACGACCCCCCTTGACCCGGGCCAGGTCGGCATCAGCGGCCGTGGAGACACCCCCCCTGCTCCACGGCGCTCCACAGAGGCCCCCGGCACCGACACCCTCGGTCCACGGGGGCTTCTGTGCGTCCGGGCCCGGCGATCAGACCGCGGTGGCGGTCGCGGCGGCGGTAGCGGTCGCGGGCGCGGCGGCGGTCGCGGGCGCGGTGGCGGTCGCGGGCGCGGTCGCGCTGGTGGTCGCGGTCGTGGTGGTGGTCACCGCGACGGTGACGGGCGCGGTGCCGCGGTCGGCGATCCGCATCTCGAACCAGGTGGTCTTGCCGCGCGGCAGCAGATCCACGCCCCACCGGTCGGAGAGCTTGTCCACCAGGAAGAGCCCCCGGCCGCTGATGTCCATCGGCTGGACCGGCAGCAGACAGGGCAGCCCGCGCGAGGGGTCGCGCACCTCGATCCTGATCCAGCCCCGGCGGCGCAGCATCCGCAGCCCGAAGACCCGGGCCCCGGTGTGCCGTACGGCATTGCCCACCAGCTCCGAGACGAGTAACACCGCGTACTCGGCGGTCTGGGCGGAGAGCGCCCACTGGCGGAGCACCACACAGTGGGTCAGCCGGCGGGCGGTCGCGGCGGATTCCGGGCGGGAGGGCAACCGGACCTCGGCCTCGGTGGGGTTGCCGTACAACTCCAGCGCCCTCAGGGTCTGTTCGTCCTCGATGGCGGTCATCCACCGGGTGGCGACAGCACCGCCACGCTGCCGCGGTTGTTCCACACCTTCGAGGCCCGCCATGTCCCCCATCATCGCCGCACCGGGGGACTTCTGTGGCCGTTCCCGTGGAAGAGGGACGGGTGGGCACCCCCGTCCGGGGGTGCCGGTCCGCATATGACACCGGTGCGGGACTCGCGCCCCCGCCCGAGCCCACCTGCGCTGACTCCTTGTCAACAGGGGGCTCGGGGCCGGGTCGCGGGCCCCTTTCCCACAGCTGGATCGATTCTCTTCCGGGGCGCCCGCCGGGTTGACGGCGCCCGGTCCCGCGACCGCCGGGGCGCCGGACCGCGCCATGTCAGAGGAATTCGGCCTTCCCGGGGCCGTCCTCGACGAAGCTGCGCATCCCGCGCTCGCGGTCCTCGGTGGCGAAGAGCCCGGCGAACCAGTTCCGCTCGATCGCGAGTCCGGTCCCGATGTCGGTCTCCAGACCCGCGTCGACGCTCTCCTTCGCGGCGCGCAGCGCGAGGGCGGGCCCCTGGGCGAGCTTCGCGGCCCAGGCGTGCGCCTGCTCGTAGACCTCGGCGGCCGGCACCACCCGGTCCACCAGGCCGAGGGCGAGCGCCTCCTCGGCGCGCACCTGGCGGCCGGTGAAGATCAGGTCCTTGGCCCTGGACGGACCGATCAGCCGGGCGAGCCGCTGGGTGCCGCCCGCGCCGGGGATCAGCCCGAGGAGGATCTCGGGCTGGCCGAGCCTGGCGTTGTCCGCCGCGATCCGGTAGTCGGCGCAGAGCGCCAGTTCGCAGCCGCCGCCCAGGGCGTAGCCGGTGACGGCCGCGACGACGGGCTTGGGGATGCGGGCGATGGCGGTGAACGACTCCTGGAGCGCGCGGGAGCGGACCACCATCCCGGCGTGGTCCATCTCCCGCATCTCCTTGATGTCCGCACCGGCGGCGAACACCTTCTCACCGCCGTACAGGATCACCGCCCGCACGTCATCGCGGCGGCCCGCCTCGGCGGCCAGTTCCAGCAGCCGGTCCTGGACGGCGATGTCCAGCGCGTTCATCGGAGGGCGGTCCAGCCGGATGGTGCCGACACCGTTCCGGACCTCGAAGTGCACAGTCGCAGTCGTCATGGAGGCAGGTTAACCGCCGCTAACGGGGCTGTGCCGGTGTGGTGGCTCACACCGCGGGGCCGGGGCGGGGGGAGAGGGTCCCGGGGGCGGAGGAGGGTCCCGGCGGGTGCTGGGGGGGCTTCCGGGAGGGGTGGGGCTACTTCTTCCACTCCTCCCAGGACATGTTCCAGCCGTTGAGGCCGTTCCCGGGCGCTATCCGCTTGTCCTTGGAGTTCTTGACGATCACCACATCGCCGAGGAGCGAGCGGTCGTAGAACCAGGCGGCCGGGGACTTCTTGTCGTATCCGCCGCGCACATCGCGCAGCCCCACACAGCCATGGCTGACATTCGACGATCCGAAGGTGCCGGACGAGGCCCAGTAGTTGCCGTGGATAAACGTGCCGGAATCGGAGAGCCGCATCGCGTGCGGCACGTCCTTGATGTCGTACTCCCCGCCGAATCCGACGGTGGCGCCGTTCATCCGGGTCACCTTGTGCTTTTCGCTGATCACCATCTGGCCGTTGTAGGTGGTGGTCGCGGGCGCCCCGGCGGTGATCGGAATGTTCTTGATCTCCTTGCCGTCCCGGACCACCCTCATCCGCTTGCTCTTGGCGTCCACCGTGGATATCTGGCTGCGGCCCACGGTGAACGAGACCGACTTGGCCTGCTTTCCATAGACACCGGGGCGGCCCTGCACCCCGTCCAGATTGAGTGTGAGGGTCACCTCGGTGCCGGGGGCCCAGTACTTCTCCGGGCGGAAGTCCAGCCGGTCGTTGCCGAACCAGTGGCTCTCGATCGGCACGGACGGCTCGGCCGTCACCCTGATGGCCCTCTCGACGGCGGCGGGGTCGGTGATGCCCCGGGTGAAGCGGAGGGAGACCGGCATGCCGACGCCGACCGTGGTCCGGTCCTCGGGGGTGTAGTGCCCGATGAAGGTGTTCTTCGGTACGAGGGTGGTGAAGACGGAGTCCCTGGCGGACTCGCGGCCGTCCTTGTCCCGGGCGACGGCGTGCACCCTGTACCGGGTGGAGCCCGCCAGATGGTGCAGCGGCTCCCACGCCGTGCCGTCCGCCGCGATCCGGCCCTCGACCTGCCGCCCCTTGTCGTCCCGCACGGTGACGGCGGTCAGCCTGCCGCCGGCGGCGGTGACCTTCAGGGCGCCGCTGGTGGCCACCGACTTCGCGCCGTCCCCGGGCAGCACGGTGACCACCGCGCGCGAGGCCTCGGCGACCGCCCGGCCGCCGTCCCCGCCCTTCCCGTCGTCGGCGGCGTCCGTGCCCCCGCCGCCCCCGCAGGCGGTCACCAGCACCAGCAGCGCCGCCGTGGCACCCGCCCGCAGAACGGAACCCCGGGCCCCGCCCGCCACACGGGCCGATTCCCTCGCTGTCGGACGCCCTTCCACCATGGTCTCTCCCCTCGCACGGCCTGGCCCCGGCCCGGCCCGCACACCCCCGCACGCCATCCGTACGCGCTCGAACAGACAACCACACGAGGGGGATTGGGCGCCTTCCGCTGTATGTCACCGTTCAGTCCCAAGTTGTCCGGTGAGGCGAGCCCCAAGCGGGGAAGAGGGGAATGCCCGGCAAAAGGATCGGAAAGAGCCGGGGAAAGGCCGGAAGGGAACGGGCGCGGGCCGAAAAGAGCCGGGGAGGGGAACAGGGAAGGGCACGGGAAGGGAACAGGGAGGGGAAAGGAGACCCCGGGCGCGCGGGTCAGTCCCGGGCGGGCTCCTGCTTCCACCGCTGCCATGTCATGTTCCACCCGCTCAGCCCATTGTCGGGCGGCACCACCTTCTCCGGGGAATTGACCACCTCCACCACATCCCCGATCAGGGTCCGGTCGAAGAACCAGCCCGCCGGGGTGTCCCCGCCGCCGCCCTTCACATCGCGCAGCCCCACACAGCCATGGCTGACATTGGCCCGGCCGAAGGTCTCCGGCGGCGCCCAGTAGTTGCCGTGGAGGAAGGTGCCCGTCCGGGTCAGCCGCATGGCGTGCGGCACGTCCTTGATGTCGTACTCCCCGCCGAAGCCGACCGACCCGCCGTCCATCCGGGTCACGTCGTGCATCTCGCTGACCACCATCTTCCCGTTGTACGTGGTCGACTTCGGCGCCCCGGCCGTGATCGGCAGGGTCGCCAGCAGGGCGCCGTCGCGCCGGACCTCCATCGTCTTGGCCTCGGCGTCGACGAGGGAGGTCTGCGAGCGGCCCACCGTGAAGGTGACGGTCCGGTCCTGGACGCCGTAGGCGCCGGGCGCCGCCTCCACGTCCCGCAGCCGCACATCGACGGTGACCTCGGTGCCCGGCTCCCAGTACTCCTCGGGCCGGAAGTCCAGCCGGTTCCTCCCGAACCAGTGCCCCTCGATCTCCACCGGCGGATCGGCCGTGACCTCGATGGCCCGCCGCACGGCGGCCCGGTCGGCGATGTCCTGGTTGAAGCTGAAGGAGACGATCATCCCGGTGCCGACGGTCGCCCGGTGCTCCGGCTTGAAGTAGCCGATGAAGCGCTGCTCGGGGACCTCGGTGGTGAAGGTGGTGTGGCGCGCCGAGCGGCGGCCGTGGCCGTCCAGGGCGACCACGTCGACGCTGTACTTGGCCGCGATGTCCAGCTTCCCCGGCGGGTCCGGGCGCCAGCGCAGACCGTCCTCGGAGATGGCCCCCGGGACATCGGCCGGCTTCTCGTTCTCGATCCGCCTCACCCTGACCCGCTCCAGCCGGCCGCTGGGCAGCCGCACTTCGAGGCGCCCGTCCGGGTCCACGTCCCGCGCGCCGTCCCCGGGGATCACCCGGATCGCCTCCTCGGGGGCCCGGGGCTTGCTCGCGATGTCGAGCGCGCCGCCGGTGCAGCCGAAGAGGCCGGTCACCAGCCCTGCCGATGCCAGGGCTGCTGCTGAGCCCCGGCCTGCCCGTCTCAGTACATGTCTCACGACCACCCCAACGACGGGGGCCCGGGAGGGAAACGTGGACCGCGTCCAGGAGTGGGAGGAGGGGCCCGGTGGGCACAACAGCGGAAGAGGACCGCGCGCGGGCCCCGGCCTCCCGGGGCCGGCGGCCGGGTCCCGCCGACCCCGGGAGGCCATCAGGTGTCGAGCACGGCGGAGCGGGAGCGGGAGTCGGGGGCGGGGGCGGGGGCGGATTTGGTGCCGGTGCGGGAGCCGGAGCCCGTGCCGGAGCCGGAGTCGGTGCGGGAGCCGGTGCGGGAGCCGGTGTCGGAGTCGGAGCCGGTGTCGGAGTCGGAATCGGTGCGGGAGGCGGTCCCGGTGGCGGAGGTGTGGCCGGGGGTGCCCGCGCCGCTCGGAGCGCGGTGCGGGACCGGGCCCGGCGGGACCCACGGCACCAACTTCGCGCTCTGGGCGGGCGGGGCCGAGGGCGTCGACCTCTGCCTCTTCGACGAGTCGGGCGCCGAGACCCGGCTGCCGCTGGCGGCCCCCACCGAGGGGATCTGGCACGGCTTCGTCCCCGGGGCCCGCCCCGGCCTGCGGTACGGCTACCGGGTGCACGGCCGCTGGGACCCCTGGACCGGGGCCCGCTGGAACCCGGCGAAGCTGCTGCTCGACCCGTACGCCCGCGCGGTGGACGGCGAGTACGCGCTGCCGCCCGAGGTCTACGGACATGTCCGCGACCGGGCCGGGCCATGGGCCGCCGACACCGTGCGCGACGACCGGGACTCGGCCCCGTACGTCCCCAAGGGGGTCGTGGTCCGGGACCACTCCCCCGCGACCGGGCCGCGCCCGGGGACCCCCTGGGCCGAGACGGTCCTCTACGAACTGCACGTCCGGGGCTTCACCCGGCTCCACCCGGACATCCCCGACCGGCTGCGCGGCACCTACGCGGGCCTGGCGCACCCGGCGGCGATCGGCCATCTCACCCGGCTGGGGGTGACCGCCGTGGAGCTGCTCCCCGTCCATCAGTACGCCCACGAGGACCATCTGCTGAAGCGGAACCTCCGCAACTACTGGGGGTACAACTCCATCGGGTACTTCGCCCCGCACGCCGGATACGCGGCCGGCGGGACCCGGGGCGAGCAGGTCGGCGAGTTCCGGTCGATGGTGGCGGCGCTGCACTCCGCCGGGATCGAGGTCATCCTCGACGTGGTCTACAACCACACGGCGGAGGGAGGCCGGCCGGGCCCGACGCTCTCCCTGCGCGGGATCGACAACCCGGGCTACTACCGGCTCCAGCCCGACGCCCGCGCGTACGCCGACCACACCGGGTGCGGCAACACCCTCCGTACCGCGCACCCGCCGGTGCTGCGGCTGATCACCGACTCGCTGCGGTACTGGGTGACCGAGATGGGCGTGGACGGCTTCCGCTTCGATCTGGCGTCCGCGCTGGCCCGTACGGCGGACGGGGTCGACATGGAGTCCCCGTTTCTCGCGGCGCTCGCCCAGGACCCCGTACTGCGGGGGGTGAAACTGATCGCGGAGCCCTGGGACCTGGGTCCCGGCGGCTACCGGCTGGGCGCCTTCCCCGCCGAGTGGAGCGAGTGGAACGACCGCTACCGGGATGCCGTACGGGACTTCTGGCGCGGCGCGCTGCCCGATGTGCGGGAGCTGGGGTACCGGCTCTCGGGGTCCAGCGATCTCTACGCCCCCGGCGGGCGCCGGCCGCGCGCCTCCGTCAACCACGTCACCGCGCACGACGGATTCACCCTGCGGGACCTGGTGAGCCACGAGCGGAAGCACAACGAGGCCAACGGCGAGTCCAACCGCGACGGCGCGGACGACAACCGCTCCTGGAACTGCGGCGCGGAGGGCGAGACCGACGACCCGGGGATCAACGCCCTGCGGCGGCGCCAGGCGCGCAATCTGCTGACCACGCTGCTGCTGTCGACGGGGGTCCCGATGCTGGTCGCGGGGGACGAGATGGGGCGGACCCAGGGCGGCAACAACAACGCGTACTGCCAGGACAACGAGGTGGGGTGGGTGGACTGGTCGCCGGTCACCCGCGCGGGGGCGGGCGGTCTCTCCGGGGAGCGGGAGCGGTCGGGGGCGCTGGAGCGGGAGCGGGAGCGGTCGGGGGCGCGCGGGCTGCTGGATCTCACCACCCGGCTGCTCGCCCTGCGCCGGGACCATCCGGCACTGCGCCGCGCCGACTTCTTCTCCGGGCGGGCCGGGGCGGCGGACGGGCTGCCGGACCTCGCCTGGTTCACCGCGCGCGGCACCGAGATGACCGAGCGGGACTGGTACGCGCCCGCCGCGACGCTCGCTCTGCGGCTCTCCGGCCGGGACATCCCCGGCCGGGACGCGCGGGGGCGGCGGATCACCGGCGACAGCTTTCTGCTGATCCTCCACGCGGGGGACGCCCCGGTGGACTTCACCCTGCCGGGCCCGCCGTGGGCGTCGGCGTACGAGGTGCTGGTGGACACGGAGCCCGAGGACCAGTCGGGCGCGCCGGGGGCGGTGCGCGCGGGAGGGGAGGCGGTGGCGGTCGGGCCGAGGGCGGCGCTGCTGCTGCGGGTGGTGCCGGGGAGCGGGGCGGAGGGCGGGGCGAAGGGCGGGGCGAAGGGCGGGCCCGGTGGATAAATCGGATGAGGGCTGTCAGGGATGAACCGTAGGCTCACTCCTGATGTCCACTTCACACATAGCTCCCGAGGGCCGGTCCGCCGTACGCTCACTGCTGCGGCTCTGGCCCTATGTACGGCCGGTCCGGGCCCGGCTGTTCATCGCGGCCCTCATCGCCATCGTGGCCTCCTGTCTGAGCCTCGTCATCCCGCTGGTGCTGAAGTGGATGGTGGACGGTCCGATCGCCGACCGCGACCCCGGCGGAGTGTGGCTGGGGGCGCTCGCGCTGCTGCTGCTCGGCTTCGCCGAGGCGGTGCTCTTCGGTATCCGCCGCTGGCTGGTGGCCCGCCCGCTGGCGGGGGTGGAGGCGGCCATGCGGGCCGGGCTCTACGCCCATCTCCAGCGGCTGCCGGTGGCCTTCCACGACCGGTGGGCGTCGGGGCAGCTGCTGTCGCGCGGCACCACGGATCTGGCGCTGATCCGGATGTTCCTCGGGTTCCCGCTGACCTTCCTGCTGGTCAACGGCACCACCATCCTGGTGGGCTTTGTGATCCTGTTCGCGCAGGAGTGGCTGCTCGCGCTGGTGCTGCTGGTTCCGGTCGTACCGCTGATGATCCTGATCTCCTGGTTCGAGTCGCGGTACGCGTTCGCCGCGCGCCGCGCCCAGGACCAGGTGGGCGATCTGACGACACTGATCGAGGAGAGCGTCCTCGGCATCCGGGTCGTCAAGGGCTTCGGCCGCCACCGCAGCCAGGCCCGTGCCTTCACGGCGATGTCGCACGAGCTGCGCGGCACGGAGCTGGCCAAGGCCAGGCTGCTGGCCTGGATCTGGTCGGCCGTCACGGTGATCCCGGAGATGGCGATCGGCTCCGCGCTGGTGCTGGGCACGGTCCAGGTCGCGGACGGGGATCTGTCGGCGGGCACGCTGGTGGCGTTTCTGTCGATCGCCCTGGCGCTGCGGTGGCCGGTGGAGTCGCTCGGCTTCCTGCTGGCGATGTGCCAGGAGGCGGCCACGGCGGCGGACCGGTACTTCGAGGTGATGGACGAGAAGCGGGAGCCGGACACCTCGGAGGCGGCTTCGGCTTCGGCTTCGGCTTCGGCTTCGGCTTCGGCTTCGGCTTCGATGTCGGGCTCGGCTCCGGCTCCGGCGGCGGCTCCTGCGGCGGGGCTGCGGTTCGAGGGGGTCCGGTTCCGCTATCCCGACACGGCCGACGACACCCCGCCCCTGCTCGACCGGATCGATCTGCACATCCGGCCCGGCGAGACCATGGCCCTGGTCGGCGCCACCGGCAGCGGGAAGACCACCCTCACCGCGCTCGTACCCCGGCTGCACGAGGCGACCTCCGGCCGGATCACCCTGGACGGCGAGGACATCGCGGCCATGCCCAGGGAGCGGCTGCGCGGGCTGGTGTCGGTGGCGTTCGAGGAGCCGACGCTCTTCTCCGCCACGGTCGGCGAGAACGTCCTCATGGGCGCGGGGGACGGCGACGCGGCGGAGAGGGCCGAGGATCTGGAGCGGGCGCTCCGGGTGGCGCAGGCACAGTTCGTGCACGGCCTCCCGGACGGAGTGCGCACCGAGGTCGGTGAGCAGGGGCTGAGCCTCTCCGGCGGGCAGCGCCAGCGGCTCGCGCTGGCACGGGCGGTGGTCGGCAGACCCCGCTTCCTGGTGCTGGACGATCCGCTGTCGGCGCTCGACGTGCACACGGAGGCGCTGGTGGAGGCGGCCCTGCGGGAGGTCCTGGAGGACACCACGGCGCTGGTGGTGGCCCACCGGCCGTCCACGGTGCTGCTCGCGGACCGTGTGGCGCTGCTCTCCGAGGGGCGGATCGCGGCCGTGGGGACGCATCAGGAACTGCTGCGGACGAGCGCGGAGTACGCCTGGCTGATGTCGGGTGCGGAAAGCACAGAGGGCGCAGAGGCCACTGAGGGCACAGAGGGCGCAGAGGGAGAAGGGGACCCACGATGACCACCACCGCCTCCGGGCCGGAGGCCGCCCAGGCGCCCCCGCCGCCCGCCGCGCCGCCGGCCGAGCAGCCCGCCGATCACTTCGACCGGGACGATCTGCCCACCGTCAAGGGCGCGACCGGCACGCTGCTGCGGTCGCTGCTCCGGCCGCACCGCCCCCGGCTGATCCGGCTCGTCCTGATCCTGCTCGTCCAGCAGGCCACCATCCAGGCGGGCCCGCTGCTGGTCGCCTACGCCATCGACCGGGGCGTACCCGCCTTCCGGGAG
Organism: Streptomyces sp. NPDC001985; assembly: GCF_040296845.1. NCBI lineage: Bacteria > Bacillati > Actinomycetota > Actinomycetes > Kitasatosporales > Streptomycetaceae > Streptomyces > Streptomyces sp. NPDC001985. The sequence goes on along the minus strand of NZ_JBEOYB010000019.1, from coordinate 18,019 downwards.
CAGAACCACGGGCCGCTGATCGCGGTCGCGACCGGTTACGCCCTCTGCTCGCTGGGCGCGGGGCTGTTCCAGTATCTGTTCATCCGGGTCTCCGGGGTGCTCAACCAGGATGTGCTGCTGGATCTGCGCGGCCGGATCTTCCGCCACTCGCAGGCCCTGAGCCTGGACTTCCACGAGCGCTACACCTCCGGCCGGCTGATCTCGCGCTCCACCTCGGACGTGGAGTCCCTGCGCGAGCTGCTGGAGGAGGGGCTCCAGGAACTGATCGACGTGGTGCTGGCCTTCGTCTACATCTCGGTGATGCTGCTCTGGCTGGACCTGGGGCTCGGCGGGGTCGCGATCGCGTCCTTCGTACCGCTGTTCCTGCTGGTGCGGATCTACCGGCGGCGCGCGGGGGTCATCTACAGCACCCGGTCGACCGCCATAGCCGGGGTGATCGTGAAGTTCACCGAGACGCTGAACGGCATCCGGCCGGTGCGGGCGTTCCGCCGGGAGCGGGCCAACGATGAGGCGTTCCGGGTCCTCAACGACCACCACGGCCGCAGCAACGGGGACACGCTGATCGAGATGGCGCGGTATGTCGTCGGCTCGCGGCTGGTGGCCAACACGGCGGTCGCCGGGATCGTGCTGTGGGGCGCCTACCGGGTCGCCGACGGGACGCTGGCGCTGGGGGTGCTGGCGGCGTGTGTGCTCTATCTGCGGCGGCTGTACGACCCGATCGACCGGCTCGGGATGTTCCTCAACTCCTACGAGAGCGCCGTCGCGTCGCTGACGAAGATCGCGGGACTGCTGGCCCAGACGCCGAGCGTGCCCGAGCCCGAGCGCCCCGGGGAGCTGCCGCCGAGGCGCGGCGGGGAGCCGGGCAGGGCGGTCGTCTTCGACCGGGTGCGGTTCGCCTACCGTACGGGCGGTGAGGTGCTGCCCACCTTCGGTCTGACCGTCCCGGCGGGCCAGACGATCGCGGTCGTCGGCTCCACGGGCGCGGGGAAGTCGACGCTGGCGAAGCTGCTGGCCCGGTTCTACGACCCGACGGAGGGGCGGGTGCTGCTGGACGGGGTGGATCTCCGGGAGCTGGCGCTGCCGGAGCTGCGGCGCGGGGTGGTGATGGTGACGCAGGAGGCGTTTCTGTTCTCCGGGACGGTCGCCGAGAACATCGCCATCGGGCGTCCGGACGCGAGCCGCGCGGAGATCGAGGCGGCGGCGAAGGCGATCGGCGCGCACGATTTCATCAGCGCGCTGCCGGAGGGGTACGACACGGACGTACGGAAACGCGGTGGCCGGATCTCGGCCGGCCAGCGGCAACTGGTGGCGTTCGCCCGAGCGCTGCTGGCCGACCCGGCGGTGCTGATCCTGGACGAGGCGACCAGCTCGCTGGATGTTCCGGGGGAGCGGGCGGTGCAGCGGGCGATGGACACGGTGCTGAGGGGGCGGACGGCGGTGGTGATCGCGCACCGGCTGTCGACGGTGGAGGTGGCGGACCGGGTGCTGGTGATGGAAGGGGGGAGGGTGGTGGAGGACGGTTCGCCGGGGGAGCTGATCGCCGCGAAGGGGCACTTCGCCAACCTCCACCAGGCTTGGCGGACGAGCCTGGCCTGAGGCTGTGGTGGGGGCTCCCCGCGGTGCGGGGTCTGTGGCACAGGGGGCGTCCTCAATCTCCCCCGGAGCTGCCCCCAGACGGGCTGGGATTGCCCGGGCCACCCGTCGCGCGAGGGCCGGCCACCGGCGCCGGACGCACACCAACCCAGCTGGTACCCGCGCCGAGCGCTCACGGTGCATCCCGCTCGGGGCGCGGTCAGCTCGGTCCTCGCGGAGCAGCCCGCCGCCACCGCGGCCGGGGCCCGCACCATCGGGGGATCTCGGCGGCCCGGGAGGCGGTCGGCGACTGCCGGGGGCGGGGCGTACGCCGCGCTGTGGCGGTCCTGGCATGGAGGGAGCGGCCCGGAACCGGTCCGTGACCGACGCTCGTCTGAGACGATGCCCCCCGGTCCGGGGGTTGGGTCGCGCGGGAGGAGTACCGGTGGAAGCTCTGCGACCGGGTGATCCGGAGCGGGTGGGTGGCTACCGGCTGGTGGGCCGGCTGGGCTCCGGCGGGATGGGGGACGTCTTTCTGGGGCGTTCGGCGGGTGGCAGGCCCGTGGCGGTGAAGGTGGTCCGCGCGGAGTACGGGGCCGATGCGGGGTTCCGGCGGAGCTTCGCGCGGGAGGTGGCGGCGGCCCGGAGGGTCGGCGGGTTCTTCACGGCGCAGGTGGTGGACTCCGATCCGTACGCGGAACGGCCCTGGCTGGTCAGCGCCTATGTGCCCGGGCCCTCCCTGCGGGAGGCGGTGGACGGGCACGGCGCGCTGCCGGCCGGCGCGGTCCGGGTGCTGGTGGCCGGGCTGGCGGAGGGGCTGGACGCGATCCACGACCGCGGGCTGGTGCACCGCGATCTGAAGCCCGGGAATGTGATCCTCGCGGGGGACGGGCCGCGTGTCATCGACTTCGGGATCGCCCGCGCCCTGGAGGCGACCTCGCAGACGACGACCGGGGTGATCCGGGGGACCCCGGCGTACATGTCCCCGGAGCAGGCGCGCGGTGACCGGGAGGTGGGGCCCGCGAGCGATGTCTTCTCGCTGGGGTCCGTGCTGGCCTTCGCGTCGGGGGGCGCGGCGCCGTTCGGGGAGGGCCATCCGGCGGCGGTGCTGTACCGGATCGTCCACGAGGAGCCGGATCTGTCGCGCGTCGATGGCGCCTTCCGTTCGCTGGTGGCGTCCTGTCTGGCCAGGAATCCGGCGGACCGTCCGTCGATGGCGGAGATCGTGGACACCTGCGGCGGCGGGGAGCCGGTGAGCGGGGAGTGGCTGCCGCCGGCCGTCTCCGCGTCGGTGGGGGGCGTACCGGCGGGCGGGGTGGGGGACGGCGGGCTCTCCGGGCCCGGGGAGCCCGAGGGTGTGGAGTCCGGGTGGAGCGGGGTGGCCTGGGGGGCGACGGTCGCGGAGTTCCGTGAGCGGTTTCCGGGGACCGCGCGGCGGAACGGTGACTGGTGGGTGACGGGGCTGGACCCCGAGCCGTTCTGCGGGATCGCGATGTCCACGCAGTACGCCTTCAACGGGCGCGGCCGGCTGTATCTGGTGGCGTTCTACCCGTCGGTGGAGGACCGCGAGCGGCTCGCGGGGGCGGTGCTGGCGGAGCTGGGGGCGCCCGATGACGAGACCACGCGGTGGACGCGGGGGGAGGTCGTGGTGGAGGTGAAGGTGGCGGGGGTGGTGGCCAGCATCACCCACCGGGGGTTCGCCACGGCCTGACCCCGGCCCCGCGGCCCGGGTGGCCGAATCCCCCACCCATGACCGGTGGCTCCGTGTCGCGGGGCGCGGGCCCTGCGACACGGGGTCCGTTCACATGCCGGACAGGCTGAGCGTGCGCCCGCCTCCCGTGGCGCGGGTCGGTTCCGGAACTCCCCCGGAGCCGCCTCGGGGAGTTGATCCCGGACGGGCTGGACTGCCCCCGTCACCGACAGATCAGAGCCCCCAGCCCCCCAGCCCCTCCGGCGATTGATTGAGGAGCGCGGGGGTTCGGCTCCACCGGCGATCGAGACACACGCAGCCGGCCTCCCCGGCCCTTCAGGAGCACGACCTCAGCCCCTCCGCGATCGAGCAGCACCACCCCGGCCCCACCGGCAGCCCAAGCACCCCAACCCCACCGGCGGCCCGAGCCCCCCCCCCAGCCCCTCCGGCGATTGAGGAGCGGGGGTTCGGGGGCAGGCCCCCGACCCGGGCCCGCGCCGGGCGGGGGGCAGGCAACATGGGCGCAACGTTCGGTTAACGAACACCCCCCCTCGCTCAACGGACGAATTCCGGCCAATTCTTGACGCGCCCCTGACAGAAACTGGTTACTCCTGCCACTCTTCCCCCGTTCCTCGAACACTCGCTCGGCATGCTCTGCCCGGACGGCCCGCCCTGCCGTCCGGTACCGCCTTCGCAGAAGGAGTACGCGTGAGATCCACCTCCCGCCGTCGCACCACCGCGACCGGAGCCCTCATCGCCACCGCCGCGCTCGTGGCCGTCGGCTTCCAGGCCGGCCCCTCCTCCGCCGCCGGCGCGGCGGCCTCCCCCGCCGCCGCCAAGGCGGGGAAGGCCGACCCGGGCGCCCTGCCCGTCGCGCTGACCCCCGCCCAGCGGGCGGAGCTGATACGCGAGCAGAGCGCCGGCACCGCCGCCACCGCCCGGGAACTCGGGCTCGGCGCCCAGGAGAAGCTGGTCGTCCGGGATGTGGCCCGGGACCGCGACGGCACCGTCCACACCCGCTACGAGCGCACCTTCGGCGGCCTCCCGGTGCTCGGCGGCGACCTTGTCGTCGCCGAGACCGGGGCCGGTGTCACCGAGTCCGTCACCAGGGCCTCGCGCACCGCCCTCAAGGGCGTCGCCACCAAGGCGCTGATCGCCCCGGCGGCGGCCGAGAAGCAGGCCCTGGCCCGCGCGAAGGCGGAGGGCTCCACCCGCACCGACGCGGACCGCGCGCCGCGCAAGGTGGTCTGGCTGGCGCAGGGCGGCAAACCGGTGCTGGCGTACGAGACGGTCGTCGGCGGCCTCCAGCACGACGGCACCCCCAACGAGCTGCACGTCGTCACCGACGCCGCCACCGGCGAGAAGCTCTACGAGTGGCAGGCGGTGCACAACGGCACCGGCAACACCCAGTACAGCGGGCAGGTGACGCTCGGCTCCACCCAGTCGGGGTCCACGTACAACCTCACCGACCCCGGGCGCGGCAACCACCGCACCACCAATCTGAACCGGGGCACCTCCGGCGCCGGCACCCTCTTCTCCGGGCCGGACGACATCTGGGGCAACGGCCTGCCCGCCAACACCGAGACCGCCGGCGCGGACGCCGCCTACGGCGCCGGGGTGACCTGGGACTACTTCAAGAACGTGCACGGCCGCAGCGGGATCAGGGGCGACGGGGTCGGCGCCTCCTCCCGGGTCCACTACGGCAACAACTACTCCAACGCCTTCTGGACCGATAGCTGCTTCTGCATGACCTACGGCGACGGCGCGGGCAACGCCAAGCCGCTGACCTCCATCGATGTCGCCGCGCACGAGATGACGCACGGCATCACCTCGTCGACGGCCAACCTCGTCTACAGCGGGGAGTCCGGCGGGCTGAACGAGGCGACCTCCGACATCTTCGCGGCGGCGGTGGAGTTCCACGCCAACAACCCGCAGGACCTCGGCGACTACCTCGTCGGCGAGAAGATCGACATCCGGGGCAACGGCACCCCGCTGCGGTACATGGACCGGCCGAGCCGGGACGGCTCGTCCAAGGACTACTGGTACTCGGGCATCGGCGGAGTCGACGTCCACTACTCCTCGGGCCCGGCGAACCACTGGTTCTACCTCGCCTCCGAGGGCAGCGGCGCCAAGACGCTCAACGGCGTGAGCTACGACTCGCCGACCTCCGACGGGCTGCCGGTCACGGCCATCGGCCGCGAGAAGGCCGCGCTGATCTGGTACAAGGCGCTCACCACCAAGTTCACCTCGACCACCAACTACGCCGCCGCGCGCACCGGCACGATCGCGGTGGCGACGGAGCTGTACGGGGCGAACAGCGCCGAGGTCGCCGGTGTGACCAACGCCTGGGCCGCCATCAACGTCGGCGCCCGCCCCGGCGGCGGCAACCCCGACCCGGGCACCAGCTTCGAGAACACCGCGGATGTCTCCATCCCGGACAACGGTGCCGCCGTGACGTCCGCGGTGACCGTCTCCGGCGTGGCGGGCAACGCCCCGGCGACGCTGAAGGCCGCGGTGGACATCGTCCACACCTGGCGCGGCGACCTGGTGGTGGACCTGGTCGCCCCCGACGGGTCGGTGTACTCGCTGAAGCCGTACAGCTCCTCCGACTCGGCGGACAACGTCCAGGAGACCTACACGGTCAACGCGTCCTCCGAGGTCGCGAACGGCGTCTGGAGGCTGCGGGTGCAGGACCGCGCCGCGCAGGACACCGGGTACATCAACAACTTCAAGCTCACCTTCTGACCCGGGACCGCACGGACCGGCGATGACCCGTTCGCCCGGGGGAGGAGCCACGGCTCCCTCCCGGGCGACACCCGTTTCCGGCCCGTTCCCGTTCCCGTTCAGGCGGGGAGGTATCCACGCGCGGCCACCAGTTCCCCGGTGAGACGGGTGAACGCGCGCGCGGCGGCGCTGCGGTAGCCGCTCTCCCGGCGGAGCAGCGACACCGTGCGGGCCGGCAGGGCCGGTTCGAGGGGGATGGGGCTCAGATGGGGGTGGTCGTGGGCGATGGCGTCGGGCAGCACCGTGGCGAGGGGGGTGCGGCGGACGATCTCCGTCAGGGCCTGGATGGAGTTGGCCTCCACGACGATCCGGGGGCTGACGCGGTGCCGGGCGAAGTAGGCATCGGTGTGGCCCCGGGTGGCGAAGTTCCCGCTGAGGAGCGCGAGCCGGTGACCGGCCAGCTCCGCCACGGGGAGCGGACGCCCGCGTCCCGCCTCCGGCCGGTGCGCCCCCACGACCAGGCTGAGGGTCTCGGTGAACAGCGGGGTGGCGGCGATCCCGGGCAGATGGGGCCCGGCGAAGGCGATCCCGATGTCGAGTTCGTCGGCGAGCAGCCCGGCCTCGATGCGGTCCTGGGTCATCTCCTCCACGTCGAGCGTGATGCCGGGGTGGCGGGAGTGCACCTCGGCGACGAGCGGGCCGATGAGATACGCGGTGAAGGTCGGGGTCACCGCGAGCCGCAGGCTGCCCCGGGAGAGGTCGGCCACGTCGAGCACCGCCCGCTCGGCGGCGGCCAGGTCCCGCAGCGCGCGCCGGGCGTAGTGCACATAGGTCTCCCCCGCGTCGGTGAGACGCACGGTGCGGCCCGTGCGGTCGAGGAGCTGTACGCCCACGGCGCGCTCCAGCTGCTTGATCTGCTGGGAGAGGGTGGGCTGGGAGATCCGCAGGTCCTCGGCCGCGCGGGTGAAGTTGCCGTGCTCGGCGACGGCGAGCAGATAGCGCAGATGACGCAGTTCCATGGCCATGAGACCAATCATAGATCAGATCAATAGCAATCATGCCTACTACGTCTTGGACACTATAGATACAGGTCATGCAGGGTGGATTCCGTCAGCCCGATCGGGCCGACGCCCACCGAAGGGAGTGACCCGTGCACGATCTCGTCCAGGGCCTCACGCGTTTCCAGCGGGAGGTCTTCCCCGGCAAGGCGGAGCTGTTCGGCAGGCTCGCCGGCACCCACCGGCCGGGAACCCTGTTCATCGGCTGCTCCGACGCCCGGGTGGTGCCGGAGCTGATCACCCAGAGCGAGCCGGGTGAGCTGTTCGTCATCCGTACCGCCGGAAATCTCGTCCCGGCCCACACCCCGGGCGGCGACGGCATCGCGGCCAGCGTCGAGTACGCCGTGGCGGTGCTCGGCGTCCGTGACGTCGTGGTGTGCGGGCACTCCGCCTGTGGCGCGATGACCGCGCTGGCCGAGGGCCACGACCTCAGCGGAGCGCCGGCCGTCGCCGGCTGGCTGCGGCACGCGGACGCCTCCCCGGCCCGCACCGCGACCGGCGGCACCGCGGCGGAGTCGGTCGCCGCCCTCGTACGCCGGAATGTGCTGGCGCAGCTCACGAATCTGGCCACCCATCCCCCGGTGGCCCGTGCGCTGGCGCGGGGAACGGTCACACTGCACGGCTGGGTCTTCGACATCGCCACCGGCGCCGTCGAGGAACTCGACCCGGGCGCCCACCCGAACGGCCACCGCCCGGCGGCCCTCGCGGCCTGACCCCCGCGCGTCCGCCACACCCTCCCGCGACCCGCCGTCCCCGCCACCCCGGCGGCGTACGGCCCCACCCCGAAAGGACACCCCTCCCATGGCGCACTCCCAGTTCGACCCCACCGCCCGCCAGGCCCTCGCCAACGCCGCCGTCGACGCCAAGACGCGCAAGGACCTGACCTGGCAGCAGATCGCCGATGTCACCGACTTCTCGGTGGCCTTCGTGACCGCCGCCGTGCTCGGCCAGCACCCGCTGCCGGAGGCCGCGGCGCAGGCCGTCGCCGAACTGCTGGGCCTGGACGACGACGCGGCGCTGCTGCTCCAGACCATCCCCACCCGGGGCTCGATCCCCGGCTCCGTCCCCACCGACCCGACGATCTACCGCTTCCACGAGATGATCCAGGTCTACGGCACCACCCTCAAGGCGCTGGTGCACGAGCAGTTCGGTGACGGCATCATCAGCGCGATCAACTTCAGGCTCGATGTGAAGAAGGTCGCCGACCCCGACGGCGGCGAGCGCGCCGTGATCACCCTGGACGGCAAGTACCTGCCGACCAAGCCCTTCTGAACCGGATCGGCCGAGGGCCCGTGCGGGGCCGGACCGCACCGGAGCGGTGATATCACCGCCGGTGTGGGCCGGCCCCGCATCCGTCAGCGATCATGAATTCATGTCAAAACCCACTAGACGCACCTTTCTGACCGCTGTGGCCGCGGCGACCGCCACCCCCCTGATCGCCCCGGCCGCCACCGCGCAGGCCGCGCAGGCCGCGCAGGCCGCGCAGGCCGCGCCCGCGCGCACCGCCGCCGGCCTCGCGGCGGCCGGCCCGCCCCGGTCCACCACCGGACCGGGCGGCGGCTCCGTCCTCCTCGCCGCCAACGACGCGATGCTTCACGGCTCCGTCGGCGGCGGGCTCGGCCCGGTCACCGCCGAAGCCGTCGGCGGAGCGCTCCCCGGCACCCGGATCACCCGGGAGAACCCCGACCACCCCGGGGACGCGTCGCAGCGCGTCGAGGTCGCCGTGCTCACCAGGAACGCGCGCACGGTCCGGATGCGCGGCCCGGAGCGGACCTTCGGCGAGTCCAAGCTGACCTTCTCCGACCGCTTCGACCGCAGCAGCACGGAGGGGTGGGGCGCCGGGCCCTCGCGGAACTTCTGGGTGCACAACAACGGCCCGGACAGCGACTTCACCGTGACCCCCGGCACCGGGACGGCCTCCGGCACCGGGGCGATCGCGATCACCGCCACCAACCCCACCCTCGCCCGCCACTCGACGCTCTCCGACGACATGATCACCGATGTCGACGCGCGCTCCACGGCGAGCTTCGACAGCGCGCCCGCCGGGGTCACCCTCTCCCACTCCCTCTCCTTCGGGTTCCAGAGCTTCGACGACCACTACCGCGCCCGGCTCTCCTTCCTCCCCGGCGGCGCCGTCGAACTCCGGCTGGAGAAGGAGCAGCAGAACACCGTCACCGTCCTGGACGGGCCCGTCACCCTGGACAGCGGCGGCTCCGCGCTCGACCCGTGGACGATCCGGGTCAGCCGCCAGGGCGGCTCCCTCAGGGCCCGGGCCTGGCGCGCCGACCGGGCGGAGAACCCCCAGTGGGGCGTCGAGAAGGCGTCGGACACCACCTTCGGCGCGGGCCGGGTCGGCGTCCGGGCGGCGGCGGGCGCCGTCGCCACGAGCGCCCTGCCGATCCGGCTCAAGGTCTCCGAGTTCACCGTCACCAGCGCCTCCTGGGCCGAGAACCCCTCCGTCACCCACCGGGAGTGGATACGGGTCCTGAAGGACCCCTACAACGGCACCTGGACGCCCGCGCTGGAGCAGCAGATCCGGGACTGGTACGGATCGACGGAGCCCGACGCGCTCGCCCTCGCCGCCATGTTCCTGCCGGGCGCCCCCGGGGTGGTGTCGGCCGAGGCCGGGAAGCAGCAGTTCGGCAAGCGCGTCCTCGGCGAGTCCCGGTACGGCCCGCCGGCGAACGGCGGCCCGCGGGAGGGCGCCGACTTCCACGAGTACATGGAGACGGACTGGAACTTCCCCGACGGCCACCGCCACTCGGCGGACGCGGCCAACGCCCGCTGCCTGGACTGCTCGGGCTATGTCCGGATGGTCTTCGGGCACCATCTGGGGATCGGGCTCGGCGACTTCAGCTCGGGGAACAGCGGCGGCTTCCTGCCGCGCACCTCGGAGTGGATGGCCCAGTGGGCCGGCTCGGCGCAGGTGGCCCACTCGGCCGCGACGCCGCCTTCCCTGACCGGGCTCCGGGTCGGCGATCTGGTCTTCTTCGACGCCACACAGGGCACCGAGTTCATCGACCACGTCGGGATCTACCTGGGCCTCGACCAGAACGGGAAGCGGCGCTTCCTCTCCAGCCGCAAGACGCCCAACGGCCCGACCCTGGCCGATGTCGGCGGCCCCTCGCTCCTGGACGGCACCAAGAAGTACGCCACCCGCCTGCGCACGGTCCGCCGGCTCTGACGGCCGCCGGCGGGCGCGGGGTGCGGCGGGAGCGGCCGTGCCCCGCGCCGTAATCTGACCGTATGACGACCTCCGCCGGCCCCGGTCCCGACACCGCCGTACGCGTTCTGCTCGCCGACGACGAGGCCATGATCCGCGCCGGGGTGCGGGCCATCCTCGGCGCCGAACCCGGGATCGAGGTCGTCGCGGAGGCCGGGGACGGGCACGAGGCGGTCGATCTGGCGCTGCGGCACCGGCCCGATGTGGCGCTGCTCGACATCCGGATGCCCCGGCTGGACGGGCTGCGCGCCGCCGAGGAGCTGCGGCGGGTGGCGCCGGGGACGGCGGTCGTGATGCTGACGACCTTCTCGGAGGACGAGTACATCGCCCGCGCGCTGGACTCCGGGGTGAGCGGCTTTCTGCTGAAGTCGGGGGACCCCCGGGATCTGATCTCCGGGGTGCGGGCGATCGCCGGCGGCGCGGCCTTCCTCTCCCCCGAGGTGGCGCACCGGGTGATCGCCCAGCTCGGCGGCGGCCGGCTCTCCCGGGCCGCCGACGCCCGCTCCCGTCTCGAACCGCTCACCGCGCGCGAGGGCGAGGTCGTCGCCCTGGTGGGGGCCGGTCTCTCCAACGGCGAGATCGCCGGTCGCCTCCATGTGGTGGAGAGCACGGTGAAGGCCCATGTGAGCGCCGTCCTGGCGCGCCTGGGGCTGCGGAACCGGGTCCAGCTCGCGATCCTCGCCCACGAGGCCGGTGTGGTGGAGCGCGGACCGGGACTTTCGTCGGGGGACCCGGGCCGGGCGCGTCCGGCAGAGTAGCCGCATGCGCAGCCAACGGACCCGGCACCTCCTCGTCGATCTCGCGCTCTGGGCGCTCCTCAGCGGCCCGGTGCTGCTGCTGGGCGATCCGGACGACGGCGGGTCCTGGGGCGGGGCCGCCGCCGGGGTGGGGCTGCTCGGGGTCGCGGCGCTGGTGTGGCGGCGGGTGCCGCTGCTCTCCCTGGGGATCGCCCTCGCGCTGACCGCCGCGCGGAACACGGAGCTGTTCGCCTCCGAGTACGTGCTGTCCATGGCCGCGTTCGGCTACCTCGCCGGCCGGCGCTCCCCCCGCGCCCGGCCCGCGCTCGTCTTCTTCGGGAGCGTCGCGGCGGCGGGTCTGGTGGCGCTGCTCCTCCTCGACCGCGACCCCTGGGCCTGGCCCGCGCAGCTCGGCTCGCTGCTCTTCACCGTCGTCGTCCCCTGGCTGGTGGGACGGTATGTCCTCCAGTACGCGGAGCTGATCCGCACCGGCTGGCAGCTGGCGGAGCGGATGGAGCGCGAGCAGCGGGCCGTCGCCGACCGGGAGCGGATGCGGGAGCGGTCCCGGATCGCCGGGGACATGCACGACTCGCTCGGCCACGATCTGTCGCTGATCGCGGTGCGGGCCGCCGCCCTGGAGGTGGACCCGGCGCTGAGCGAGAGCCGGCGGGCCGCCGCCGGGGAGCTGCGGCGGGCGGCGGCCGACGCCACCGCCCGGCTGCGGGACATCGTGGGGGTGCTGCGCGCCGACGACGAGCGGGCGCCGACCGCGCCGGCGGACGAGAGCGTGCGGGAGCTGGTGGAGCGGGCCCGGGAGTCCGGGATCGCGGTGCGGCTGCGGGAGGACGGCGTACCGCGGGCGCTGCCGGGGATGACGGACCGGGCGGTGCACCGCGTCGTCCAGGAGTCCCTGACCAACGCGGCGAAGCACGCGCCCGGCGCGGCCGTGGTGGTGGGGGTGGAGCGGGCGGCCGGTTGGGTGCTGGTCGTGGTGGAGAGCGGGCGGGCCGAGGGGCCGCCGTCGGGGCAGGCGAGCGGCGGCAGCGGGCTGGTCGGGCTGGACGAACGGGTCCGGCTCGCGGGCGGCACCCTGGACCACGGGCCGCGCCCGGACGGTGGGTTCACCGTCACCGCCCGCCTCCCGGTGACGGCCGGCGCGACGCCCCCGCCGCCGGAGCCGAGGGTCCCGTCGACCGCCTCCGGCCGGGCCCTGCGCCAGGCGCGCGGACGGGTGCGGCGCGGTCTGGCGCAGGCGATCGTGATCCCGGTGGCGGGGGTGGGGGTTCTGGCGGTGCTGCTCTTCGCGGCCGACCAGTACACCCGCGCCCGGTCCGTGCCGGACCGGGCGCAGTACGAGCGGATCGGCGTCGGCGACACCCGTGCCGAGGTGTCGGCGCGACTGCCGGAGCACGCCCTGGACGGCCGCCCCGCCGGGGTCGACCCGGAGCCGGCGGGCGCCGGCTCCTGCGTCTACTACCGGGTCGGCCGGTTCAGCGACGCGCCCGCCTACCGGCTCTGTTTCCGGGACGGCCGGCTGGCGTCCAAGGCGGTGGTGACCGATGTGGCCAACGAGGAGGACCGGCCCTGACGCCGGCCGTGTCCCTCATCGGCGCGGCACCCCCGCCCTCTCCCCCGCCGCCCCGGCGGGCAGGGTCACCAGGCCCGGGTCCGTGCCGGTCGCCAGGAGCGGATGGGCGGGCAGCACCCGGACGGTGTAGCCGAAGGGGCCCGTGCGGTCGAGGGCGAGGGTGCCCTCGAAGGTCCAGCGGCCGTCCAGGTCGGGGCCGCCGACGGGCTTGAGGGCGAAGGCGCGGGCGCCGGAGAGGGTGTCGTCCGCGTCGACCGGGCCGGCCACCGCCTGGACCTCGATGTCCTCGGGGGTCAGCTCGCCGAGCGCCACCCGGGCCCGCAGGGCGAGGTTCGCGCCCAGCTCGGCCGTACCGCGCGGCGCGAACTGTTCCGCCGTCTCGACATGGTCGACGGCCACCCGGGGCCAGACGGCGCGCACCCGCGCCTTCCAGGAGGCGAGTTCCCGGGCGGTGGCGGGGTCCAGCGCCCGGTGGGCGCCGGCGGCGGGGGCGTACAGCCGCTCCACGTACTCCCGGACCATCCGGCCCGCGAGCACCTTGGGCCCCAGCGACGCCAGGGTGCGGCGGACCATCTCGATCCAGCGCTGGGGCAGTTCCTGGGCGTCCCGCTCGTAGAAGCGGGGGGCGACCCGGTTCTCGATCAGCTCGTACAGGGCCGCCGCCTCCAGGTCGTCGCGGCGCTCCTCGTCGGTGGCGGAGCCGTCGGCGGTGGGGATCGCCCAGCCGAAGTCGGGCTCGTACCACTCGTCCCACCAGCCGTCGAGCACGGAGAGGTTGAGTCCGCCGTTGAGCGCGGCCTTCATGCCGCTGGTGCCGCAGGCCTCCAGGGGGCGCAGGGGGTTGTTGAGCCAGACGTCGCAGCCGGGGTAGAGCTTCTGCGCCATGCCCATGCCGTAGTCGGGGAGGAAGACGATCCGGTGGCGCACCCGGGGGTCGTCGGTGAACCGGACCAGCTCCTGGACCAGGCGCTTGCCGCCGTCGTCGGCGGGGTGGGCCTTGCCGGCGACGACGATCTGCACCGGGCGGGTGGGGTGGAGCAGCAGTTCGGTGAGGCGGTCGCGGTCGCGGAGCATGAGGGTGAGGCGTTTGTACGAGGGGACCCGGCGGGCGAAGCCGATGGTGAGGACGGAGGGGTCGAGGACGCCGTCGACCCAGCCCAGTTCGGCGGCGCCCGCGCCGCGCTGCCGCCAGGAGGCGCGCAGCCGCCGTCTGACCTCGTCCACGAGCTGTTCGCGCAGCTCGCGGCGGAGCTGCCAGAGGTCGGCGTCCGGGATGTCCACGACCGCGTTCCACAGTGCGGAGCCGCCGACGGTGAGGGCCTCCTCGGCGCGGCCCGCGCCGATCCGGCGGGCGCCCAGGCGCAGCACCTCGGGGGCGATCCAGGTGGGGGCGTGGACGCCATTGGTGATGGAGGTGATCGGCACCTCCTCGGCGTCGAAGCCGGGCCACAGACCGGAGAACATGCCCCGGCTGACCGCCCCGTGGAGGGTGGAGACGCCGTTGGCGCGCTGGGCGAGCCGCAGGCCCATCACGGCCATGTTGAAGAGGTGGGGCTCGCCGCCGGGGTAGGTCTCGGCGCCGAGCCGCAGGATCTTCTCGACGGGGAGGGAGGGGAGTTCGGCGCGCTCGCCGAAGTGGCGGCCGACGAGTTCGCGGTCGAAGCGGTCGATACCGGCGGGGACGGGGGTGTGGGTGGTGAAGACCGTCCCGGCGCGGACCGCTTCGAGCGCGGCGTCGAAGTCCAGGCCGGGGCCGTCGGCGCGCTCGCCCAGTTCGCGGATGCGCTCCAGGCCGAGGAAGCCGGCGTGGCCCTCGTTGGTGTGGAAGACCTCGGGCGCGGGGTGGCCGGTGAGCCGGCAGTACGTCCGTACCGCGCGCACTCCGCCGATGCCGAGCAGCATCTCCTGGAGCAGCCGGTGCTCGCTGCCGCCGCCGTAGAGCCGGTCGGTGACCTCGCGTTCGCCCGGTCCGTTCTCCTCGACGTCGGAGTCGAGCATCAGCAGGGGTACGCGGCCGACGCGGGCGATCCAGATCCGGGCGTGCAGGGTACGGCCGGCGGGCAGCGCCAGGGTGACCTGGGCGGGGGTGTCGTCCGCCTCCCTGAGGAGGGTGACGGGGAGTTCGTTGGGGTCGAGCACCGGATAGTGCTCCAGCTGCCAGCCCTCGGGGGAGAGGGACTGGCGGAAGTAGCCGTGGCGGTAGAGCAGGCCCACGCCGATGAGGGGGACGCCGAGGTCGCTGGCGGCCTTGAGGTGGTCCCCGGCGAGGATGCCGAGGCCGCCGGAGTACTGCGGGAGGGCGGCGGTGACGCCGAACTCGGGGGAGAAGTAGGCGATGGCGTCGGGGAAGGGCGGGTCGCCGGGCCGGCGGCTCTGGTACCAGCGGTCGCCGTGGAGGTAGTCGTGCAGGTCGGCGGCGGCGGCGGTCAGCCGGCGGAGGAAGTGCCGGTCCTCGGCGAGTTCCGCGAGCCGGGCGGCGGGGACGGAGCCGAGCAGCCGGACCGGGTCGGCGCCCGCGGCCCGCCATCCCCCGGGGTCGACGGCCTGGAAGAGGTCACGGGTCTCGGTGTGCCAGGACCAGCGGAGGTTGCGGGCGAGGGGGGTGAGGGGGTGGAGGGGTTCGGGGAGGACGGGGCGGACGGTGAATCGACGAATGGCCTTCACGGGTTCCACCTTCGCAGGGGAGGGAGGCATTCGAGGGGACGCACGGCGGTGTGTGCGTCTCCCCGTCACTGGAGGACGTTAGTGGGAGGGGGTGGGGTGCGGCCACGGCGCGCGCCGGTGCGGCGTGTGCTCCCACCGCCTCGCATGCGGGCGCGCCGCCCGTGCCCACCTGCGCTTTCCCGAGCGCCCCCCTCCGGCGCGGAGCCCCTCCGCTCCCTCCCCCGACCGCCTCCCTCACCCTCCCCGAGGCACGGCGTCCACGTCCCGGAGGGGTCTCCCTGCCGGGGGGCTCGGGCGCGGCTGGAGGCGCCGTACGGGGCCCTGCGGCACAGGGTCCGTCCTCAAACGCCGGACGGGCTGGGTTTGCTCGGGCTCGGGCGCCCCGGTGCGGGGGCCGTACTCAGGTGCCGGACGGGCGGAAACGCACAGGCTCGGGGGGCTTCAGGGGGCGGGAGCGGAGGGGATCGAGGTGGAGCGGTACTCCCCGGGGGTCATCCCATACCACTTGCGGAACGCCAGATGAAACCCCACCGTGCTCTGATACCCCACCCTCCCCGGCACCGCCGACTGCGGCAACGACGTCTCCCCCAGCAACCGCGCCGCCTCCTGCATCCGGCGCCCCGTCAGATGCCGCGCGGGCGCCTCCCCGACCAGCTCCCGGAAAGCCGCCGTGAACGCCGACCGCGACATCCCCACCTCGCGGGCGAGCGACTCGATCGTCCACGACTCGGCGAACCGCGTCGCGATGATCACCATCGCCCGGCGCACCCCGGGGTGCCGCAGCACCGGCAGCGACGACGGGTCGGCCACCAGGTCCCGCAGCAGATTGCGCATGGCGAGCACCAGCGCCATCTCGAAGGCCCGCAGCGTCACCAGCCGGTCCCCCGGCCCGGCCGGCCGGTCCTCGGCGGTGGCGAGCAGCCGCAGGGTGTCCCGGAGCAGCGGCTCCTGGTCGACCTGGGCGCGGTCGAGCACCAGGGCCCAGGGCAGCGCCTGGTAGAGGCCGGTCGCCGCGGACTCGTCGTAGTGCAGCCCGGCACAGAGCAGCCCGCTCTCCACCCCGCCGTCGCCGCCGACCACCGCCCCGCCGGGATTCCCCTGGCCGGCACGCGGCCGTACGGCCCCGAGGACGACGCCCCCGCGCCGCTCGGGGTGGTCCGCGAGCCGGTGGGCCGCCCCGGTGGGTAAGACGGCGAGGTCCCCGGCGCGCAGCCGGATCGGGGTGCGGCCCTCGGCCGTGAGCCAGCCCCCGCCCCGGGTGACGAAGTGCAGCACCGCGCACCGCTGATCCGCGCCGCCCTCGATCGCCCAGGGCGCCCGGACATGCCAGCGGCTGTCGAAGACACCGGTCAGCCGCAGCGGCTTGAGCAGCTCGCTGAGCAGGTCGTCGGCGCCGGGCACGGGTGTGCGCGGCGTCACCACCGGGGCGGGTGCGGCAGTGGTCACAGCGGCATCAGTGGTCATAGCGGTCACAGCGGTCACAGCGGTCACAGCGGTCACAGGGATGCCAACGGGGGTGATGGTTCATGGACGATCCTTCAACCTCCGACCCGGTTTGTTAATTGATCGGCCGAAGCCGTCGGGGCAAGCCTTGAAGAGCCGTATCCGGCAGCCAGCACACCCTATCGAAGGGCTCTTCAGACATATGTCCGATCACATTCCGATGCGCGTGGCGGTCGTGGGGGCGACCGGCTTCCAGGGAGGTGCCACGGCCCGTCTGCTGGTCGAACGCGGCCACCGCGTCCGCTCCCTGAGCCGCAGACCCGCCGCGGACCGCCCGGAGCTGCCCGGCGTCTCGTTCGGGACCGGGGATCTGGGCCGGTACGGCGATGTGCGGCGGCTCTTCGACGGGATGACGCACGCCGCGGTCGCGCTGCCGCTGGTGTACCGGGCGGAGCGGGTGCTGCGGTACGCCCAGCATCTGACGAAGGCGGCGGCCGAGACGGGGCTGCGCCGGGTCGTTCTCAACACGGGCACCCGGATTCCCGTGGAGACCACCGGTGTCGCGGCCTTCGAGACCCGCCGGCTGGCCGAGACGGTCTTCCGCGAGGGGCTCGCGCACAGCGGCGTGGAGCTGGTGGTGGTGCGTCCGCCGGTCTATCTGGACAGCCTGTTCACCGCCTGGACCGCGCCCGGCCTGGTCGACGAGGGGGTGCTCGCCCACCCGCTGCCCGAGGGGACCGGGGCCGCCTGGATATCGCACCGGGATCTCGCCGAGGCCGTCCACGCGGCGCTCACCACGCCCGGTGCCGCCGGCCGCCGCTTCGACATCGGCGGCGCCCGGACGCTGACCGGACCGGCGCTGGCCGCCGCCGTCGGCCGGGGGCTCGGCTGCCCGGTGCGGTACGCACCGCTGGGGACCGGGGTGTTCGAACGGGAGCTGGCGCGGACCCTGGGACCGGAGTCCGCCGCCGGGCTGACCGGGATCTTCCAGTACCTGGCCACCGGCTCCGGCGCCGGGCTGCTGGCCGGCGACGGCGGCGTATCGGCCTCGGCGCTGTCGCTGACGCCCGCGCCGGTGGAGGAGTGGGTGGCGCGACAGCCGTGGCAGCTGTGGTCGGGGGCGCTGGCATGAGCGCGGCCCGAGGCACATCCGGGAACCGGTCCGAGGACGAGCCGAGCTGGGGCGCGTAGGGGGCGCGAACCGCGGCGAGCGGGAGCACAGGAGTCATCGAGGGCGTGGGCCCCGGCGCGCGGCGCGCCGGGGCCCCCCCCCCCCCCGGCGGGGGCCCGGCGGACAACCCGGCCGACCGCAACGCCAAC